>JAGBBI010000259.1 GCA_017938565.1 Clostridia bacterium | reverse complement strand
TTAATGTTGACACTTTGCTATTTATAATTGTTGAAGCCTGTGCCGTTGAATTCGAAGTAATTCCTGTCGTTGATGTGCCTGAAATTGTAAGTTCTGCTGAAGTAGTGTCCGTTCCATTTATAATGGCGTTGTATGAATTGCTTGTAGATGTAGACCTTCCAGTTATTGTCCCGCCAGATATCTCCATAGTAGCATAATTTATAATCGCAGACACCAAGCCATATCTTAGCACTCCATTCGATATCGAACATTCTCCACCAGATTGATTTAGCAACACTGCTTTCGATGCTATTTGAGAAAGAGTCGTTCCGCCACCCGTTGTCGCACTGAATGTTCCACCGGCAATCTCTAAAATTCCACCATCATTGACAACGACATAGGTTGCGCCGCCATAGAAATTTCCGCCAGTTATTTTAAGTTTTTCGTCGCCAGTTGCGTTACCAAGCATAATTACACTAACTCTTGTATTCCCAGTACCGCTAGCAGTAAATGTACCACCGGAAATCGTCATTAAAACTGAACTGTCTTGGAACAATACCGATTTGTAACTTGTTGCACCCGTAGTTGATTGCTTAAATGTACCGCCTTGAATTGATGTAAGTGTTGCACCAGCGTGATTGTAAATTGCGTGATAGCCCGTTGATTCAACCTTTGCGGTTTTAATCGTTGAAATTGTTCCGCGGTTATGGATACCAAATTGATTTGCAACGATAGTTCCAGTTGAGTTGATGTATTTAAGTGTTGCACTTGTTGCAACATACAAGCCCGCACCATCATTTTGAAGACCTGTTCCGGTAATGTTTAATGTTGAAACCGTTGAACTATCTCCATAATAGTTATTCGCTCCACCTGCAAGGTAGACAACATATTTTCCACCATTGCTCGTAATTGTACCCTTATTTAACAGAAGTGTTCCGCTTGAGTAAACGGTGTACGTGCCCGTACCATTAACTGTTGAGCCATTTATTGTCATATGACCAGTGTTACTTATACACTTTGCATTAGATGAATTAAATGTAGTTCCTGCACCACTTCCGTAACCAAGGTTGCACTTATTTGCAGTAGAATTAGTGTTGTGTAATGCAATAAATTGTTGTGCATTAACCGTTCCACCATTTGCATTGAATGCTCCCGAGTTGTAAATTAAGGCATTATTTCCACCTGTTAAATTGTTGTTCGTATTCAAGCCAACCGTTCCGCCGTTTAAATTAAACGTACCAGAAGAATTATTTGTAATAGCCCTTGTTGAACTTGTGAATGCACTCGCTCCACTTATTGTAAGTGTACCGCTGTTTTCAATAACCGCATAACTTGTGTTATATTGATAAACTAGGTTGTTGTGTGAACCAGTTTTTTCTATAAGTGCTGATGCAGAAGTTTGAACGGTAATAGTCTTATTGTTAGCATTATAGTTTGCTAGTGTTACCGCCCCTGCGCTACTACTTGTAACAAGTGCAGTACCTGAGCCAACGTTAAAGTTTCCGTAAACGCAAAGGTATGTAACAAGCACGTGCTTATTGGCTGTAGTCGTTGACCACCCGCTTGTAAGATTAGTGTTTGTAATATTAAACGTAAATCCATTACTTGCACCCGTTAAACCAATAAACTTTCTTGGTGTGCCGTCGCTTTGAAGAGACATTGGACGCTTGATTGTAAAGCCTGTAATTTGATAACCATTTACGTCCATACCTTCAATTGCACGAGTAGTGTTTCCAAGCATATATAAGTCAACTGTTTTTGAAGTTGCAATTCCGTTTGCATAGTTAATTGCGTCATAAAGTCTTCCGAAATATTTCTTCTCTTCTAAGGTTGAGTTGGTTTTAACCTCTACCCTTACAAGTGTTTGTGGTGGAGGATTATCATCAAACCACGCAAGCACGACTATGCTTTCCCAGTTATTTTGAATTTCAAAGGTCGTCCATAATTGGTCATAAACAAAGATTCTTTCTTGTGCCACGCCACCGATGTAATAGTCAACTGTCCAGCACACAAAATAGTAACTTCCTTGTGGTTTTGCATACAATTGAAGTTGTGTTTGAACCGGAGTATCCATTGGAGTTAACCCTTTCTGGGTTATAAGTTGACTTGCCAGCCCATTGGTTGATACTGTAACATCTGAATTAAATTCAGCGTTCTCAATATTTCCGTAAATTGAACCAACGTTCTCAACTTGTGGGTCTTCGATTCCATATAAAACTTCAACATTCTTTCCAAAATGAGGGTAAAGAGCAATCGAATCTGGACAATCTGCGTGCCATTGGCCTTTCAATTCACCATCATAGTTTACAAAACTTGCAAAGTAAACTGTTTCGCCATCGATAACATCTGAGATCACCCCATTATTTTCGAAGAATGTTCCGTCTGGATTTAATACTCTAATACCGCCAGAAGGACGAGAGTACCAACCAAGGAATTCAACCGAAGAGTCGCCACTTAGGGTAGCCGTTGCAATTATTCTTTCCCACATATTAACGCCTATGCCGGTATAAACAAACTCATCAAATGGAAGTGTGTAGTTAATTTCACCAATGCCCATTATTGAAGATGTTCCTGCGTAATCGTCTTGATAGCCATTTAAACTGAAGTCATCATTATCGCTTTGTTGAAGTTGAATTATGACGGTTGCCCCAGGTATATTTGACTCGTGCTTAAATAGGACTTGTTTTTGTGTTGCATTCCAGAACGCTGTAATTACTTCATCAGTTCTGAAATACTTATTCGCTGGGATTCCGTTTATTGTTGTAGCGATTGTACCAGTACCGTTTGTTATGTACTGACCATTGTACGATATTGTCGCACCACCCGCCAACGTCCTTTGAACAGTTGCGTTGTAACCTGGGTCTTTGTATCCCGTAAATGCGACATTTCTTGTTGGTATTGCTACGCTTGTTATTGCGTAATTTGAAATGCCTTCAACATTTGCACTACTTAATTTTGAGTATGATGGAAGTTGTGAATAGAACCCAATTCCATAGTACTCGTACATTGTATGGTCGGCTTTTGTGCTTGATTGTGTTCGGTCCGCATAGGTTTGCATAGCGTCGTTATCGTACATTGAAATCTCATACACTTCAATATACCTTGCGTAAAGCGTTTTTGGTATATAGGTTGTTACATCCCAACCGGTTCCTGTTGTATAGTTTGCAATATTTTCAATTACGCAATCCGCACCCGAAGTTGAGAATGTTGAAGCCGGAGCTACAACAAGTTGATTTTGACACCCAAGTAATGTGTCCACACTGTTAATTATTCCAGGAGTTCTAAACCAACCAACAAATTTCAAACTTGAATGAGATGTTTTCATCGCAGGAACTGGGAACGACGCCATAGTCCCACCAGCGTTATAGATATTAAAACTTGTGCCTTGTATTGAGTATGTACTATTTGAACTTGTTGTGCCTGTTGTGTTTCCAAAGGCATCACGATAATGCTCGGTATAATCCTCAATCCAAGGAACGAACTCTATTTCAAAGTCCGAAGCGTCGACATAACAAGCATAAACTTTTGATTTAAAGGTCGTAGTGTCATAACAAATTGCCTTAATTGCGTTAATATCCGCAAATGTTTCATTGAAAGTTAATGCTGTTGCACTTGAAGCGTCTATTAAAGCGGTAATGCTTCCATCTGAAGTGGTTGCTCTTTGCCAACTTGAAAATTTAATAGTATCGTTTGTTGGCGTTCTAAATGTTCCAAAGTCAAGTCTTCCACCAACTCCAAGAAGCGATGTGTTTGCAAACACGTTTCCGTTATAGCCCGAAGACGAGAATGTGCTTCTCCATAATATCCTGAATACAAACTTATCACTTGTACTATAACTCATAAATGTAAAGGTAATTGTCTTGCCTCCCGTCATTATGGTTGAAGGAGTAAGATTTGATGCCGTTACCTTTATGGTTGACGAACCGTCACTTATAGCTACGTATGAATTCATAGCAGAAGTAGAACTTTGAAGCGAGCTTCCTCTGAAATCAAACATTATATTTGTGAGCGAGTTGTATGGTAAAGTTATTTGCATATTATAGGACATATATGTTGACGCCGGCTCAAATGTGAATTGCTTGGTTTCGTTATTAAATACCATCGGCTGTCCAGAGAATTTGACTTCATTAACCGTCATTATTCCAGCATTAGAGCCACCTTTAAATTCAGAGTAAGATAACCCTTGAATGTTAGTAGGCGAAATTGAAGAAGTAGACGCCTGTACGGCTGATTTTTCAAATACCAAGTTTCCTTGTCCATACCCTCCAATACTGGTTGCTTGAACAACAACTTTATACAGCGTTGATGAAGTATTCATATTTGGAGCAGAAAGGTAAACATATTGAGATACACCCTGTGCACTAACACCCAATGTCGCCGTGCCAGTATATGAAGTTGATGTTGTGGAAGCATTTTTATAACCATAAATTCCAAGCGGATACTCCGACCAAGTCGCACCATTATCATTAGAGGTATACGTCGTAAAACTCAAGCTAAAATTATCTGAATTAACTAGAGCTTCTCTTTTCAGTCGTATAGCGTAATAGTTGTTTGAAGGTCCTGTATGACCATATTGGAATTCAATTTTTGCCGAGGCTGTAAATTTAACTTTCAAAGTTGTTAAATAATCACCCTCAATTGAAACACCTGTTTGGTCGCCTTCAATTTGATTTATGTTTGAAATTACAATATTACCATCGGTATATAACTCACTTACTGCACCCGTCGTAACATCTGAACCGCTTGAATTTGTAGTGGTTGATGGTTTTACACCAGTTTGCACAAGTGCAAATCTGAATTTTGGATTTAAGTAAACCGCCCTACCGCTTGCCCAAAGGTCAATGCTTACGTAATTACCCGTTGCATACTTAAGACTTCCGTTATCGTTTAGGTCTGGGTCATAACTTGACGGACTATCGCTGAACCCAATTAAAATCGGATCCCCTTGTGTGTAAGTATCTCCCCAAGTATATTCGGTTTCCGGAACGACGTGTGTCGTTGAGGTTGTGTTCACACTTGAATAAGTCGGTGTCCAATAAACGGTGTGGTCTTGTTTCCATTGAGCCACAATATTACTTACACCATTAACATGCATAGCTGTTGCACCAACCTGACTTGGATTTTGAATCACGAGTGATGTTGTTGCTTTGTATGTTGCATAGCACTCGGTAATGGTGCTTATCAGTGGATACGAGGTTGACCCTGCCGAATATACACCCGGAGCTGTGGTTGATGGTCCATATCCCGACTGTCCACTCATTCCATAGAATTCCCACCATCCGTTTGCAATCGGTGTGATGGTTGATGAATAAGTACCGGTACCAGTCCACACTTTTTTTGCCGTAGTTACCAATGCGTTAAAGTAGTATGTTTTGAAACTGGTACTAACCGAATTCTGTGCACTTATGTAATAACTGCTAAGGTGCTTCGTTGCACAAATGTATACAAACGTTCTTCCATTATTCGCAAGCGTTAACGTTGTTGTTAATCCAGTAGGTTCTGTTTCCAATGGAACGGTTTGCGATTGTGTTGAGGAGTTCAGTGTGTAACTATTCAAAGTCGGAGTAATTCCTTGATAGTAATAACTTCCAATAGTTGCGAGAAGATGCACACCATCTTCATCAAAGTAGAAGACATCATTATTCAAACTGTCCTTTGTATAAATAAGGTTAAATTTCTTAAATTCTGTACTTGAACTTACATTTATCGTCTGATTTGTAAGGTTCGAACCACCATTTATACTTGAATAAAGTTTACCCGTTATAAGCATTGCCCAACCTGTTGGAAGACTTGATACTGGGTGTATATTTGGAACGATATCATAAGTAGCATCGTCTTTATACAGCATTAATCCCATTTTTGCCCAGATTGCATAAATTCCTTGAATTTTGGTTGTGCTCTTGGTCGCTCCACCACTTAATATTGGGGTGTCTGAAGCCTGTAAGGTACTTCCAAGATTAAGAGTATCGAAATATTTATGTGTCCTTACCGTATTTCCAGCTTGATTGAAATTTAAATAACCCGTGCAACTTGTCCAACCATAGAACTCATAATAAGTTGAAGTTGGCTTGTATGGTGTTAGATAAATCGATACAGTTGTATCAGCGTTATCTAATACACTTGTATTGCTTGTAACCGCCCTTTGAACTGCCTCTAGGGTCTCTCCCTCTGTCGTAGCAACGTAAACCAATGGATAAACAACTTTCGTAACAACTGTGTTTGTTGTATAAATTGGCATTGCATAGAAGGTATCTGTATTATTCAACACACTTATATAGGTTTCGCCCTCTACAATCAGCGGAGCCGAAAGCGTGTATGTTGGATTTGTTACACCATCTGAACTTGTCGAAGGTGTTGTAACTGTCCCACTTCCATTTTTATAAACCTGTGTATAAATGTCTTCACTTGGCATTATCCAAGCATCGCCACTTGTTGCATAAACAGCACCCGGTAAATAACGAGGAGTAAAAGGAAGACTTACTGTATATTTAATTGTCAAGGATTCGCCCATTGGTACCGAGCCCGATTTAATCTCTGCACCAACTGAATTAGTTACAATCATATCAATATATTTGATTGCCATACCGTTGCTTGAAGCAATAAATGCATCAACCACAACGTCAGTGTCTTTAATAATTCTTTGACCATTGTTTGCGTCCGCAACGACTTCAGCAATCGTTAATTCGGTTGTAACTCTTTCAAATCTTGCGACTATTACATTAGATAAATAGGTCGGGTTTTCTGTGCTTTCGTCTTCTATGTCGGTGTAATAAACAATT
>JAGBBI010000258.1 GCA_017938565.1 Clostridia bacterium | reverse complement strand
GGTTGGATCACCACTTGCAGGCATGGCGGAATTGGCAGACGCGCTAGACTTAGGATCTAGTGCCGTGAGGCGTGGGAGTTCAAGTCTCTTTGCCTGCACCACATAAAAACTCAGTTGAATTTCAACTGAGTTTTTTGTTGACTGAATTTTTTATTCTATTATATAATCTAACTATTAAGTAATGCACTAAGGAGAAAAAAGATGACAAGTACAGATTTTTATAGACAAAAAGCATTAAGAGCAAAAGAGCTATACGACAAAGGTCTTCCCTTCGTTAAAGTTTATGCCCCTGTGCGGGATGGTGATAAATTTATTGTTTTAGAAAAGCATAGAAATGGAAAAACCACTTATGACATATCTGGTGGTGGCGTTGAAGATGGCGAAACGCTCGAAGAAGCTATCAAAAGGGAAATAAAAGAAGAATTAAACATTGAGGTCGATGCCATTAAGGAACTTGGTGTTTATGATAAATTCTACCACCCTTGGGAACTTGATGGCGAAACCTTTTATTATCCAATATGAAATTCATGTATTTGACACAAAAATTAAAGATGAACAACGCACAAAAGCGTGTGTTACTGGACTAGATGGAGAGTTTAACAACGACGCAATAAAAATTGCAAGAATTGATAAAAAGACCTTACTATCAGAAGTTACTGATTTTAAAGATTTCGGAATTAAAATAGATTAGGAGAAGTCTATGAAAATATTTTATGTTCATCACGCACCAAGAGATAAAGGGAACCCACCAAGTCAAAATGACGGTATTACCGAACTTGGCAAAAAAGATGCCGACCTTGTATCTTTGCTTATGGAAGAAGGCAAAAAATATGTCAATATTAAGGCAATTTACACTTCCCCATTTCGCAGATGTTCCGAAACTGCAAAAATTATAAATAATAAGATTAAAGTTCCAATTTTTGAAGATGCACGTTTTAATGAATTTGGAAGCATTGAAAACGAGTCTTGGATTGACTGCCAAAAACGAATAATTGCTGGAATTAAAGATATAGTATACAAATACGATGACAATGATTGCGTCTTATGTGTTACCAGTGGGGTTAATATAACAGCATTTATCTCTTTAGCATATAAATTTAAACCAAGCCAAGATTTACCATTCCCTATGGTTATAAACTGCTGTCCAATATGTTTTGAAATAAATAAGAATAGTTTTTTGGCAATTAATGAATAATTGTTACATAAAAAAGACTCAGTTATAATTTACTGAGTCTTAGTTTTTACAATCGAAAAATTCCCTGCTTTAAGTCTATAAGTATTATAAATGCTTACATCAATAAGTTGTTTATTCGTCAAATCCAAAATTTTCATATTGTGATGTATAATATCTAAAAATACGGTTAAAGGAGAAATTTATGAAAATAGCAAAACGTACATCTTGTGGGGCAAATTTACAAATTGATGAAAATCAAGAAGCTGGAATATGCCCTTATTGTAATGCTATGTACTCAACTGAAAAGGCAATAAAAAATTATAATAATACTACTAACAACACGACGACCAACGCACAAGTAATAAATAATTATTACACAGCCCCTACCCCAACTAAAACAAGCGTAATTTTAGCCCCCCAAAGACCAAAAGTAAAAATTGGATTGGCACTGCTTGGTTTTTTGTTTTACTTTATTCCTAGTATTATTTATGTCGCATCTGTGAAGTCAAAACAATCAGAATGGGACGAAAAATATGGAAATTAAAAATTCACTGCAAATGCCAACACCTAAATTTAAAAATTTTTATTTCGCTATTATGAAACAAAGTGTTTGTAAACTTTGATTAAATAATGATATAATATAATTATAGAATTCTAAGGAGAATTATTATGGCAAAAATGTCAAGCGAAGAATTGCAATCATTGATTGCAGAAACTGTAAAAGCCCTTCAACCATTAATGGAAGAAGAAAGTGCAGAGAAAATCAAAATGGTATTAGATTTATTAACCAGTGAAACTGTTGCGGATTGGAAAACCGACTTTAAAGAACAGAAAGAAGTTTATCCGGTTATCCACTCTTATAATTTCAGTAAACAAGAAGATGTAAACGATTTGTCAAAAAGAAACCAATTAGAATTATCTGTTAGCGACCCAGACTCACCAAGTCATACAATTACACTTGATTACTTAAAGCAAGTACGATACACTCCAAAACCAATTGAACCTGAAAAAAAACAAGGCTTATTTTCTGCTTTAAAAAATAAACTTTTAAAAACTCAAGAAACCCAAAAAGAACAACCAGTTCAACCAACCCCTAAACCTGATGAAGATGAAGACTTAAGAAAGGATCAGCTTATAGTAAACATCTCACCATTTGGCATTAGAGTTACTGATATCAGAACTCCAAGAATTGGCAATGAAACATGTATAGGTTATACATTAGAAACACCCAGCGGGGTTTTGACAAAAAGAGTTGACAATACAGTTGTGGCAACAAAAAATACTAATGAACGTGAAATAAATTAATAAACGGAGGTCTTTAAATATGAATGATGACAATAAAAAATATGTTGCCTTTTTAGGCCGTATTCAAGAATACATCGACTCACTACCAGACGAAAATGCAAAGGCGTTGGCAAGAAAATATATATCTCAAATTCCAACTAACGAAGAGGCACAACACAGAATTAAAGTTTTTTCGTCTGACCCTAACCTGTATACCTGCGCTTTTGATAACAACGACGACTTTCATAGAAAACAATTTAGATTATCAGCAAGCAAGGGCTCAGCACAAACAAGTATTTCTTTAAATTTTAATTCACACGACAACCATCGTGAAAACGAACAATTAGCATTAAACGGACACAAAAAAAATGAACCTGATGGAATAAAAAGACTTATTCCATCAACAATGAAAAAATGGAATACAAAATATCAAGAACTTCTTGATCAACTTTATGCACCTGGAACAACGGAATCTTTTGCAGAGTGCACCCTACGTATTACTGAGACTCTTAACAAAAGTGGGCAAACTGATGTGGTTGTTGAATTGTCAGATAGCACAACCGATAAAACAATCACACCTGATAAGCAAGATAAAGTTAAAAAAGGCGCAACTGCATATAAGTTTGTAAATAATCAACTTGTTCCAAACGAAAAACAAATAGGCACTGAAACCGCTTTATAAATGATCAATAATGCTTTATTATAGCACTAAGAATTATTTATTTAAGAATATTGTGATTTTATAGATTTAAAAGTTTTGACGAACAAAGAACCCTCTACCTTATTTGGTAGAGGGTTTTACTTTTTAGTTATTGTTAGGTATACTAGGTATTATACTATTAAAACTCCATCCATCGTCAAAATCAAATACTTCACTTCTTTCATCTCTGTTTAAACTATAATCAGAAACCATTGTTCTGAGTATTTCTTTTAATGATAGTTGAAGAGTATAGGTCTTATCATCAACTTTAATAACTATAGTAGAATATGTATTACTTAATTGAGTCCCTGAGCCTAATGCACCAGGGGTCTCCTTTACAAGTTGTTCTTCGGTTAAATTGGTAATAATAGTGTCTAATTGGCTAGCGGTTTGACCAGCCATATAATATCCAATAAATTCAGAAAGTTTCATTGTTTCTTCACTGCCTAATTGGAAGGTTGCAATTAATGCCACTTCTTGTGAATCAAACTTTGTTTTTGTTACATTTCCTGTTGACCCTTTCTTTGTAACGGTTCCGTCTGACTCTATCCATATCTCACCCCTTTGGTTGTCAGGTAAGGTTGCATTATTTCTGTTGTTACAGTAAAGTACATCGCTAAATTTATCGTACTTCATATATTCTGTTTCAATATCGTTTACTTCACTAACTGCACCGATGTAATCATTTTTATTGGCAGTTTCTTCTTTTGCGATTTCATAAATATATTTGACGTAATCCAAAGCTGAGACAATTTCAATTTGTACCGGATAGGTAAATGTGTTATAATTAACTATCACAGTCTTGGTGCCAACTGTTGAATCATCATAGCCAGTTACTGTATAATCTTGATAGTAAAGTGGATATGTTTTGCCATTTAAAGTTAATTGTAAATTAAGATCTTCGTATGTACCGCCACCACCTATTGGTGCAACAACACTCATGCTACTTCCGGTTTTTACAGGGAATTTACTTCCCGCTTTTACCGAAACAACACCTTTGTCTTGTGCTGTTGGAACAGCTGGGACGGCTGGAACTTCAACAGCTGGATTTATGTCAATATTCATTTCTCCGTCAAGTGGTATACTAAAAGCAGAAACCAAATTCCCACTGGATAAATCGATTGTTAAAGTATAGTTTGCTTCTTGGTCCTTTCTTCTTAAATCTACAATTTGCTTTGAAAATGTAAATAACCCATCCTTTGTATTATATGAATGAAGAGTGATTAGTTTGCTTGGTTCTGAAGTTTTGTATAACTGATTAACTACACCAACAGCGTATTGATATGCTGTAGGCAAATCCATTTCTAATGTTGCATCTTCGTAAGAATCTTCTAAATCTTCATAAGACCTTAAATTAAAATAAGGTAATGTTGAACCGTCCAAATAGGTGTTCTTTTCAATAATTGTCAAAGTTTCACTATTAACCCATTGTTCCGTTTTCACTGAGTCTTCTAAAGTAACGCAATATAAAATATTTTCATTAAGCTTTGCACTAGCAATATATTGCAAAGCACTTCTTTCCAGTACAATAGAATTTACATCGAATTTATTATCTATTGCATTTTGAAGCATTTTTTGCATAACTTGGTCAACATAACTTTCAATTGAAACAACATTTACGCTGATATTATATCTGAAAGATTGATATTCCACAACCAAAGTTTTATTGCCTACTTCGTTATTATTGCAAGAAATAATTTTATAATCGGTTATTTCTTTTGCTTCACCGTTTGTTGGTGTGTATTTAATTTTTAAAGCACTTTCTTCGATGTCTTGGTCAACATAAAATAAATTATCACTTGCAAGACTTAGCGAACCTTTGTCTTTTACTTCAACTGTATAGCTTGCATAATCTTTTTTGTCAACAACTACTTTAATTTCATATGTTCCAACTGTGTCAGCCTTAAACGCAGAACTGTCAACAGTATAATCGGTAATTTCAGTCAAAGCACCCTTTCCCTTTGATGCTTCAACTTTTAATCCATCTGCTGAAAATTCTTCGTTTAAATCATAAATTGTTTTTACATTTTCGGTGTTGACTTTTACAGTAGCAACATTTGTAAGCCCAGCGATGTTGATTGTCAGAGGCACCGCACAAGCCGCAACTAAAAGCGTTATTACGACCGAAAGTATAACTTTTTTCATTTGCTTTTTCTCCTTTTTGTATTATTTAATTTATTCTTATTATATAAATATATACCTACTAAGTCAAAGAAAAATTCACTTTAAAAGTGATTTAATTAAATTATTCATTTTCGCCTGTGCTTTCATCGGCTTTTGCATATACTGGACCCTCATTAATTTTATAATATCTTCCACCAATTTTTACAACTTGTGAAACTTCCGCACCATCAGGGTTTTCCAATTTATGTCTTTGTGGCGCAATGGCAATAATCTTTCCATCTTTAACTGCCACATAATATGTATTATATTGGTTTCCTTTTATAGAATATCTTATGCATTGATGTTCGTATATCTTTCTTCCTGCTGTTGTGTAATTTACAAATTTATGACTTGGATTTCTATAGGCAGGGTCCGTTTTTTTCATTATGTCTAAATCTTTCTCAGCGTCAAGTTTTGATATGTATACACCACGCACGATGAAAGATTTTTCATTAGAAGACATTGTGTACGCATGACTTTCTTTTCCACTTTTTAATGTTTCATAATGTCTTAATTCTTCAACTTCTTGTCTGGTTATTACATGTAAATACATAGTTTTCTCCTTTGGTTCAAATGTAATAACTAGTATAACATATTAACTTTTGTATTTCAACACATAAAACAAAAAAGCACCTTAACAAATTATGCTTAAGGTGCTTTTTATAATTATTCTCCTAAAATACCTAGTTCGGCAAATACATCACGAATAATATCAGCGGCCTCATCCATAAGTTCACGTGTATGAGTTGCTGTATAACTTGTTCTTATTAGACATTCACCCGGAGGTGTTGCTGGTGGCAATACTGGGTTAACATACACTCCCCTGTCAAAAAGCATTTTGCAAGCCTTTAGTGTTAGCTCTGGTTCGTATGTGTAAATTGGAATAATTGGGGTGTTAGACTCACGAATCTTAATTCCTCTGCTCTTTAACGCATTCCTCATATAGTCAGCAATAGCTAAAAGGTTTTCACGTCTTTCAGGTTCGTTCTTAATAATCTCTAATGATTTTCTTACCGCTGCAATACTTGATGGTTGAATTGAAGCACTGAAAATGAATGGTCTTGAATTATGTCTTATAAAATCAATAATCTTTCTGTCTCCTGCACAGTACCCGCCAAGGCTTGCAAGACTTTTTGAGAATGTTCCAGCAATAACATCTACTTCGTCTTCCAAATCAAAATACTCAGCCGTTCCTCTTCCATTTTTACCTAATATGCCAAGTCCGTGAGCATCATCCACCATAAGTCTTGCGCCATATTTCTTCTTTAACTCTACAAGTTTTGGAAGATTGCAAATGTCTCCGCCCATACTGAATACGCCGTCAGTTACAATTAAAATTCCTTTTTCTTTTGGAATGTTTTTTAACTTCTCTTCTAAGTCTTCCATATCAGCGTGTTTAAATCTTACCATATCAGCATAACTTAGTCGTATTGCATCATAGATACTTGCGTGATTTTCTTTATCACAAACTACAACATCTCCTCTGCCACATAATGCACTGATTACTCCAAGGTTTGTTTGAAAACCTGTGCTCATTGTAACGCAGTCTTCTTTGTTTAAGAACTCTGCAAGTTCTTTTTCCATTTCAATGTGTCCAATAGTTGTGCCATTTAAAAATCTACTTCCACTGCAACCAGTTCCAAAATTTTCAGTTGCTTCAACAGCTGAACGAATTACTTCTGGGTGGCTTGTAAGACCAAGGTAGTTGTTTGAGCCAATCATAATTTGACGCTTGCCTTCCATCTCAACAACAATGTCTTGTTTGCTTTCGAGCGAATGAAAATATGGGTAGATGCCCAACTCCTTATATTTATCTGCCAATTCAAAATCATAGCACTTTTTAAATAAATCCATAAAATTTCCTCTCTTTATCTAACTAGAATAATTTAATGATACCATATTACGACAAAAAATACAAATATTTATCATC
>JAGBBI010000257.1 GCA_017938565.1 Clostridia bacterium | reverse complement strand
ACTATCCTCTTTATCTAAAAACCACTCTTGTGCACGTCCAGACCTTGTAGCACTTGTTATGTAACTTTCTTCTGCACGATTATAAAAGTGCGACATAAAATCACGCAATACCGGAACTTATCTTGAATCAAAATCACCATTTGCCCAGTCAACTATGCCCGATTGTTGTATCTCATCGAAAACCTCGTTTGGTATTGGCAACGCACGAGTTAATGATATAGTCGAAATATTGCTTTTCGTGTGTGTGCCTTGGTCAAGACGTCCACCAGTTAGCGAACTGTCCACAAAATCGTATATACATTCTGGTGTTATTATTGAATCGTAGTATTGTTTCTTCTTGATTTGCTCAAGAGTTCGGCTTCCTGTCATTACATAAAGCACATTACACTTTAATGTTTCGTTATAGCAAATGAAGTATGGGCGTCTTACCATACTTTTTTTACCAGTTACTTTATCGGTCTTTTCTGTCCTTGCTTGAACTTCTCCACCATTTTCAAAGGCTGGAATTGTCCCGCTGTTGATTGCTTTTAAAAGTTTTGAATTATCTTCCAAAAATACAATTTGTGTGTTCCTTAAATCTCTGTAAAGTTGACCAGCGTGGTACATAAATTGTTCTTTATTCATAAAACTTCCCCCGATTGTTCTTTAGCCACAATTTCGCCCTAAGAAATTATCGACTTCTATCTCAATTTGTGTTATTATATCATATATAAATTAAAATTTCAAGGGGGTAAAAAAAATTGACGGTCTTTGAAACCGTCAATTTTGTTGTTCTTTATTTAACCAGTCTAGTCATCTTCGCCAGATTCACCTTTTTTTAGAATGTTCTTCAGTGAAATACTGTCTAAAAATTTGGAAGCATCAGCGATGTTTGAACCATCACCGCCCCCAAGCATTCCAATTATTGCAGTAGCATCTTTAAACGCCTCAATAAATTGCTCGTTAAATTCAAATCCTTCCGCTAACATTTCGTCCAAAACTTCATCTATTCTTGGGTCTCCGGTTTTTAAACTTTCAACTTCAGCAGGGCTTGGCTTTGACCTAGTTGAACCACCACTTGTAGGATCCATCATTTTTGGTACACGTGGATAGACATCAATTAAAGGTGATGTACCTGTTATGTTTGCTATTGACTCTCCGCTAAATCTTTCAAGCACTTCTGTATTAACACCACTTGGCGATGACAGAGTTTCTTCTTCGTCTTCGAAATCTCGACCTTCTGTGATTATATATCTGCCCTCAGCACGCCTGTCCTCTTCAATCTTATGAATTCTTTCAACCCACTCGATATAGTACATATCATAATATTGACTAACCGAGGTGTTTCCAAGACCAAGCCTGTCTGGTGCAAGAACTTTTATTTTGCCGTGTTCAGCTAGGTGTTTCACACGTTTCAATGCATTAACTAAGTAGTCATAAACACAATCATAACACTCAACGCCACCATAGGCTCTAAGATGTTCAAAAGCCTTTTTGATATAAGCATTTAACTCCATAGCCTTTGCCATCGCACGTCGATAATCACCATCATACGCATCATTTAAAATGCCTTCTTCAATCCCGGTTTTTAAAAATTCGTGTTGTATTTCCAAAAATAGTGGCATTGTCAAACACGACATAGACCTTAATATATGCTCGTTCCCAAGATATTCAAATAACACCTTGTTTGGGCTAAGCGATGAAATCACGCGAGCCTCTTCTTCTGCGTCCATTTTGAAACCTTTTATGTTGACGATATACTCAAGCCCTTTTACTCTTTCCGAACCTTTTGTTATGCTTTCAAAACTGAAACGCTGTTCAACCTTCTCATCAAGATTTGTCCTTTGTTCAAGCCCTTGAATGAAGTCTAATATACCTGTTGCTGAATGGTCTAAAAATCTTTTATCCAATTCTTCTTCAACCGATTGGCGGTCTTGGTTCACAAGCCTAAACACCTCTTTAAGCCCTTCAATAACATCTTGTGGGAACATTGACACCGGCTTGCCATTAACCTTTTTATCCCAAGTTGGGTTAAAGTTTTCAATATAACCTGCACGAGCATTTGAAGCAACCGATGAATGCATTTTTATGACATTTATCGCATCAAGCATTTGTCCATAAGTCTTTAATATATAGGTATAATCAGACATCAAATCATCACAAGAACTCTCACATTTTGTGTCAACTGCAATCAAATTTGTGATTAATTCTTTCACTGACTTTGCCGACTTTATTTTATCGACAAGTAATTTGCTGTAAACCCCTGGACTTATTAAGCCACGGGTAAATAGGAATTCAATCAAGTCGCAGTCAGTCAACATTTTACTTTCAACTTGTTCGTTTACCGTCTTTTCGTCAACAACATCAAAGTCCTTTGTTTGAATTATAACTGGAAGGTCGTGGCTATCGAAAACACCAAACGACTCATCTATTCCACGCTGTTCTTTTTCATTCCTTACGAAATTTGGGACTTCTTCAATTATCTCATTGTAATATTTATTATACTCAGCCATTCGTCTTCTTATGTTGTCCAAGCGCTGGCTAACTTTTAGTAAGTCATTTTGCTCTCTTGCACACAATTCACACTCACTGCCAGCAAACTCTCTCATTCGCTTTGAAGTTTCCAAAATATTTAAATTTCGGTCTTTTAATATCTGCTCAAGTTCTTTCTCTTTTTGTGTGATTATTGCTTCAAGTCCGTCGACATCTCCAACGACGAATTTCTTGGTATCTTCAAATACACCCTCAAAATATCCGCCAACTGCGTTTCTTGTCATTTGTAACGAAATATATGCAAGTCTTATTTCTTTTGCATATTTTAGTGCTTCTTGATGTAGTTTGCAAATTGCACAAAGTTCAAAAATGTAATATTCGCTATCTCTTACAGCCACCACATCGTCTAAGTACATAGTTCTTGCTCTTGAGTATTTGCCTATATCAAGGTCTGAGAATTTATCTTTGTTTCTTGTCGCCTTTTCCATAATCTTATTTACTACTTCTTGCATTTGAGCCCTCGTTAATTTGCGACTTCCACACAATTTAAATGCTCTTGTAAACTCAGCGTGCACAAGTTTTATTAATTCTAATGCGTTTAAAGTTTGTCGGTCTTGCTCGCCCTCAACGACCTTAGTTCTGCCCGAAATATAGTCTTGTAAAGCCCTTGCACGAGTTTTTTCTTCTATTATTTCCACCGCATCGTTTACATTATCGATAAACTTGGACAAATTCAGTATTGCCGATGAAAATCTTGCTTGCACTGGCGTTGTATCAGAATCCTCAATATACTCGCGAAGATCGGAATATTTTGGGTCGTATGAAGTATAAAGTTTTATGAATTCTTTTGAGGTTTGAATATATTCTGGACGGAACAAATTTGCTTCTTCACAATCAGATAAAACATCATTATAATGAGTTATGTAAATCTTTATTGCTTCCTCTACATTTTCAGCAAGTCTTTGGGCTTTTGAGAGATTTGCCTCTTGGCGTCTTTTAGACTCTTGGCTTCGTCTTTCAAGTTCGGCTTCTTTTTCTTGGCGAGCCTTTGCTTTTCTTTCTTCAATTTGTAAAATCTTTGATTCGCAAATACCGGCAAAGGCTGTATTAAGTCGTTGTATTCCATTCGGGTCATATTGATTATGAGCCATCGCCTTTAAGTTAGTAAAAAATTTAACATCAACTTGAGTAAGCGACATATCAATCGTTCTTTTGCTGTCAGCAATAAACATTGAAATAGCCTTGGATACAAACGCCATATCTCGCTGTACCATCTCTTCCAATTTCATTAAATCATTTAATGACTCAATTGAACCCCCCTCAATCAAAGGGTTTTTTTCCATACATTCTTGAATGTACGCATTGGCAATATTTCCATTTTTACGCCTTGGTGCAAAAGTCTTAATCTCGCTATATTCGTGATAGGCTTTTGGATATTGCGATTGGAATTGACGCAATACTTTTGAATGTCTTAGATATTCAACATAGGTTTTTAAGGTGATTTCTCTTAAAGACCTTACTCTTTCAATTTCAGCGACATCACTAAACCAGTTGTTGGTTACGGCGTTCTCCGACCAGTTTAAAAACATTGCAAGATAGACAACTGCTGGGCGATAGTGCTGATGGTCGTACTCATTGTTTTTACCTTTTACAAGAGTATAAATATTATCGCTTGCGTTTGTTACTAACTTAGTCGTAGCATTGCTATGTCTTCCATAAATGTCATCAATAAACCCTTGTGCTTTTGGCAATAACCTTGATGAGAATGAGAAATTGTCATAGTCATGCACAATACACAAATCTTCAAAGTCTAAGCACTCAGCAAAAATAGGCATACCACGTTCGACATTTATAGTAGACATACTGTCTTCGCTGTGTGTCTCTTGGTGAAATCTGTTGCCCGGAACTGCACTTTCAATAAAACAATAAACTTCCTCTGGCACTTCAACAAAATGATATCTTTTGTGTTCTCTGATTGTTTCTTCGGTTTGACTTGCCGTCATTGGGTAAATTACCCTGCATCCAAGAGTTTTGTTGTAGCATACAAAATATGGTCGTACTGCCTCATACTTTGAGCCATCTTGCAACTCCTTTACGCTTATTCTGTCAAGCGTTGCGCCTCTTGAGAAAACTGGAATTATCGACGAATTTAAAAGACGAACAACCTCGCTGTCCGTTAAATGTAAAATCTTTGCATCTTTTATTCGTTTGGTAAATTCTATTGCATCTTTTTCAATGTTTTCTAAATACATATATCCCCCGAATGTTTGTAATACTTACCTAAATCATATTATTTTTAATCGTTAACTATGGCAAAAATCACAAGTTTTCACATTTTGTGTCATTATATCATACAATATTAATATTTTCAAGGGGGTTTAATTAAAAAAACTAGCCTCCTAACTATTATAAGTATTTACTATTTATTAAAATCTCTTGAATTATTAACATCTCTGTGCTATAATTCTGCATAAGGAGTATATTTATGTCAAGAAAAAATGAAATAGCATTTGAAATTTTTACAGCAACCCAATTACCACCACAAGAAAGAAGGAATGCACTTAAGGAACTAGCAGAAAGAACAACAGACCCCGAAGACCAAGCACTTTTGACTGATTATACAATTATGAGTAAATCATATTTAACACTTACTTCTGTTGCTTCTGGACTTACCGACAAAACCCAAGTTAACAGGTTAGAAGACATAGTCATTAATGACGGAAATCCTGCATATATTATTGACTTCGCCGAAAACGTGCCACTTGCAAACATTCAACGACTTCAACAAATAATAATCAATACACAACTTCTAAGAAGTATTGCAAACTTTGCAATATATGTTAAAGACGCAAATCTTCCACTTCTTGCAAAAGAATTTATTAAGTTGGTCGACATTACTGATAATTACACTATGGGTGAACTTCAATATTTTATCGATAAAGGGAAACTTTCTGCGTCTGACTTCGCTGAAATTGCAAAAGAACAAGGTAAAACCGAGCTGACAGATTTTCTCTTAAATAATCACAGCGAGCAAACTGAATAACATAATTAATATTTTATAACAAGAAAAACACCTTGTATGGATTTACCATATAAGGTGTTTTATTGTGCTAATCTATAAAATCAACGAACTTGGTACTTCGTCGTAGTAAATACGAAGAGTGTTCATTGCACGAGTTGAAGCGACATAGAACAACTTTTTATTTTTCTTGTTAAAGTTGTCTTCGTTGGCTCTTGGGATTAATACTACGTCGAACTCTAAGCCCTTAGCCATATAAAGTGGCAATACCATAATTTTATTATTCACAAAGTCATTGTTCCCATCAACCATAAATGTAAACTGCCTTGCTGTCGCCGTTCTTCCAAGTGATTTTTGGAAATCTTTACACTCTTTTGCTGTTTTGAAAATTATAGCAACAGTATTTTCTTCGGTCTTTAACTCTTTTGCGTGTTTAACAATTAAACTTTTGTCTCCAGATGATACATCTTGGAATACTTTAACTTCCTCACCGTGTCGGTCAAGTTGGTTCTTTATCGGAGTTGTCTCCGCACCTATAATTTTATTAGCAAAAGTGCTTATCTCTACCGTACTACGATAGGTCTTTGTAAGATATTGCGTTTCTACACGACTATGAACTCTGTCCTCTTTCAATACACTTAAAATACTGTCATAGTTTGTATAGTTTACAAACGGCATTATTGATTGGTTTAAATCGCCAAGTATTGTGATTTGTGCATTCTTAAACACGTTTGAAATAAGTTTGTATTGTACAAGTGAATAATCTTGAGCCTCATCAATTACAACCTGCTTAATTCCGTTTTGAGCAACTGTGCCTGTAACTCTTTCTTTCATATATAGATATGCCATTACATCTTCGTACGGAATGATATTTTTGCTTAAAAGGTCTTGGGTATAGTCAAATATCTCTTTTAAATCTTTTATAGATAAACGGTCTTGCTTTGTAGTTCCAAGTTCGTTATAGATATTTTGTACTCTTTCGGTGAATTTGTTTAAATCGCTGTAAAGGTCAGAATAAATGCTTTTTGCACGAATTTTTTTCAAGTTTGCTTTAAGCATTTTTTCAAGTTTTGCCTTACCCTTGCTGTTTTTCACAAGTCTTACACCTGCAATAGACAAAATTTTCTCGTTCACAAGTTTTGCTTGCTCGTATATTCTCATTGTAGAGTTGGATAAATTGTTTTCGACATATCTTGCCAAGAACTCACAATTTGCCATTAACTCGCCATCAAGTTCAATGTCTTTTTCAATCCCTAAAAGTTTGTGCTTGGTTTCTTCCAAATAGTTTTCTAAAAGTTTTATATACCCTGGCCAAAACTTAAAGCGAATTGAATTATAAAATGGTGTTTTTTGATTTAAGAACAACTCTTCATAGATATCGTTCATATTGCTTTTAATTTTGAATTCACGAGTATATGCTTGAACATAGTCATAAAAAGTTGTTTGATAAACATTATCTTCACCCATTTGTGGCAAAACATCACTTATGTAATCACTGAATGCCTCGTTTGGAGATAATATCAACATATTTGTTTTATTTAAATTCTCTTTATCTGCGTAAAGTAGATATGCAATTCGGTGAAGTGCGACCGATGTTTTACCTGAGCCTGCTGGTCCTTGAACCGCCAAAATATCAATATCTTGCTTACGGATAATCTTGTTTTGCTCTTTTTGAATGGTCGCCACTATGTTACGCATTTTGGTTGAGCCTGTGGTTGACAAAAGTTTACTTAAAACATTATCAACAACTTGAGTATCGGTATCAAAAATTTCCAAAATTTTATCGCCCTCTACCTTATATTGACGCTTTAAAGTAATTTTTCCTTTTACTACCGTTCCGTCTGGAAGTGTATAACTTGCGTCGCCAATTTCTGCGTCATAAAACGGACTGCAAATCGGAGCACGCCAGTCATAGACATAAAACTCTGAGCCGTCTTTTAAACTTGCAATACCCAAATAAATTGGCAATACTTCGGTTCCATCATCAAAGTCTATCCTTGCAAAATAGGCACTTGAAAGCATTCTGCGATAGGCTTTAAGTGTTTTATCGCTTTGCAAAACTCCACGATTTAATTGACGAATACTCTCGTGGATATTGATGAAATCATCGGCTTCGGTACTGCCCTCTTCCCAAATATATTTCATTGCAACTTTTATGTCGCCTTCAATTTGGTCCTTAACCGATTCTTTCTTTTCAATCTCTTTGCCAAGTACATAAAGTACCGATTTTAAATAATCTGACTCTGCTCTTTGCTCTTGTTTAGAAATCATAAAAGTTGCCTCCTAAGTTCATTAACTTTATTGTGGTTTAAATACTACCCCACTATTCTCTTATATTTTATCACACCACTCTTTAGTTTAGCAAATAGTTTTATTAATAATTCAAAAGAACATCGGTGAAATTTTTGTGTCAAAATTATAGTTAAAACTGCCTATAATATCGCAAGAAACAGCCTTTCGGTCTACCTCAAGATTGTTAAAATTAAAAGACTATTAAAAGATGTGTCTGTTCAGCACTAAGACTGCTTAGATTTTTGAGATAAAAATAAAAGAAACAGGTTGTTGGCTGTATTACTACGCCTATGTGTTCTGTTTCTTTTGTTTTTGCCGAAAAGATGAGCAATATTACCGACGATTTGGTTCGACCGCTTAGGTAGATGGTCGTAACTAAACCTCTTTACAAGTCATCTTTTTATAGGTTCGTTTTAGGCGGACTATTTTTCTTATGTCTACCTTGCGTTTTGCAAGATAAACTCCACCATTTTTATGCTTATTCTTATAAAGGATATTCCAAATATAAATACCATTAAAGTTGTTTGATAGCGTTGCCATAAAACTTATAACTGTTGGCAATATTGCAAGCGAGATTTCCCCGCCACCTGCAAATATCTGCAACGACCAAAGCAATATTCCGCCAATGTTACAAAGCATATAAAAATACCAAACTTCAAAAAATCTTTTATTTCTTGAAAGGTCGCCCACGATGCAACCAGCAATACTTATTGCATTGAAAATCGCAAAACTTTGTTGTAATACAAAATTTAAAATTGCCCAAACACCAACGGTTATGACAATATACATTGTTACATATTTTAAAAGTTGTATACCATTCATTTTGTTTACAGCGTTAACCGAACTTTCGTCAGCACCCTTTCCCCAGTTGAAAAAACCAATTATTGAGAGTGGAATATACAACGCAACATTGATAATTACTTCACCCCAAATCTTTTGGTAAATAGAAATTCCGACATAGATTAACATATTTACGACGCTAAGTAAAAGTCCAACCCGAATTCCCTTTGCGACCAAATTATTAGCCGTCATACAAAGCCACAAATTAACTACGCAAACAACCAACAAAACTAAGTCCGCTGTGCTCATCTTAGTAAAAATTGGTACAAGGATTAAGCATAAAAGTCCTAAGATTAAAAATGTTGGATACCAGAAAAACTCAAACTTGCCAGTTTTTCGCATAACATATTCAAGCGATTCTGATTGAATTTTGCGTTCGGCTTCACGACTTAAACTCATTCGCCCATTTGCCGACGAACTTTTAATTGCTCCGCTTCCAATATTTTTGCTTATAATCTCCGAGCGGTGTTGACCTGATGTATCAATTCTTTTCTTTTTTGCCGACACCACCAACCCGCTCATTTGGCGAGTTGATTGACTTCCAACCGAGCCAACGTTTCTGGTCGTTGGAAGGTCGTCTACCTTGACTTTAAAATCTCTTCCATCAAAAGGCGTTTGTGCCATTTTCTTACTCCTAAAAACTTAAATAGTCATACTATTTCTATTTATATTATAGATTATTTGCACAAAAAAACAAAACGATTTTAATCGTTTTGCTTTTTAAATTTTTATTACATTGAAAGTGTTGGACCACCTGCTGTGGCTTGACCTTGTTTTGCACGTTGCTCTTGCATTTGCTTCTCAAAGTTTTGAAACGCTTTAACTGCTGTCTTATGCGCACCAATCTTTTCACCTCGTTTTCTTGCTTCATCGTCTTGTTTCTGAGAGGCTGGCAAAACAATAGTTTTCTTTATTTTCCCTAGATAATTTTGTCCTTCCTTTCCTCCCGGTATATTAGCTAAGAACGCCATTTCAGCAAATGGAACCGTAGCAATGGCCGCTGGATGAGCTTGAAGTGCCCGTTCGAAAGCACGAGCGTACTCATTGTATTTCCCGCCCTTTTCCCGTCCAATTTTGTGTATTTTTTCTATGCAATCAGGTTTACTAAAGTCAAATTCGCCATCGGTTGCCTCAAACAATTGCCCAGCCTCTCTTTTCTTTACATCCGCTTTTGCACCTTTTGCGATTCGTTTGATGATAGGTTCTTTTGGTTTTTTTGGTGGAGCTGGAGTATCCGTACGATCCTGACTAATCATTTTGCCCGTCTTTTTAGTATTCTCATCCAAAATTATCCTTACCGTTTGTTCAATCTTTTCTTTATTCGCACCCACTTTATCCGCAGTTGCATATCCACGAAGTATTCTTTCGGTTTTCATAGTTTGAACTTGCGCTATTAAATTTGGGAGTTTGGTTTGCTCTGCCGCCGCTCTCTGTGCAGCCTCCCTTTCTGCTGCTGCTTTCTCTTTGGCTGCCTTTTCTGCTGCCGCCTTTTCTGCTGCGGCTTTCTCTGCTGCGGCTTTGTCTGCTGCCGCTTTCTCTTTGGCGGCTTTTTCTGCTGCCGCTTTCTCTTTGGCGGCTTTGTCTGCTGCCGCTTTCTCTGCCGCTGCTCTCTCTGCTGCCGCCTTGTCTGCTGCTGCTTTCTCTGCCGCTGCTCTCTCTGCGTCTGCTTTCTCCCTTTCTGCCTTTTCTTTTTGAAGGGCTTCGGCTTGTTTCGTTACTTTTCCTAATTGCAGTTTAAGCCTTGCAATCTCTTTTCTTCTTTGTTCGGCTTCCGCCTCGGCTTGCCTTCTGGCTTCAGCACTGGCTCTTTCTCTGGCTCTATCTGCTGCTTCCTTAGCAACCTTATCTCTTGCAGCCTTTTCCGCTGATTCCCTTGCTGCTTTCTCTTTAGCTGCATTTTCTGCCGCTGTTTTCTCCGCTGCTGCACGCTGTTCAGCTTCTTTCCTTGCCTGCTCTTCTTTGGCTTTTAATTCAGCTTCTCTTTGTTGAAGTGCAGTTTCTTTATCTTTTAATTCTTTTTCTTTCTGTAATTGTTCAGAGGTTGGCCCTTGTGGTTGTTGAGGCTGTTGAGGTTGTTGAGGTTGCTGTGGTTGTTGTGGTTGTTGAGGTTGTTGAGGCTGTTGCCCAGCATTTTGTACCTGTGGATTTTGTTGTAGTCCATTTCGTAACTCATGTTGTTGTTGCAATGCTCTTAAAGTGTTTACCCTATCAGTCTTATCTTGAATTCGGTCTTCAAGAACATCAATATTGCTTCTTACATCCTCTTTACTTTCTTCAATTGTTTCAATCTTATTTTCTAATGATTCAAGAGTCCTCTCCAATTTTTTCAATTTTCCGGTTTGAAAAATATAACTTAAAAGTTTTACAAATGGTCCGCCCTCGCGTGCTTGTTCAATTTGGGCAATTTGTTTTTCCGCCTTACCCATCTTTTTTTGAAGATGCTTGATATTTATATCGAAAACTTTAAGGTCTCTTTCTTGACCTCTTTTATGTTCTTTATCATTTAAAATTTCGCTTCTTAGTTGATCTATTTGTGCTCTGTATGGCATTTTTAAACTCTCCTACTTTTAATTATAATACTCTTCCGCATACGCTTCAACAAGTTCGTCATCGGTTCGACTATCCCCTCTGCGTCTTGCCTCTTCCACATACTCATCAATGGTTGGCATATCGTCAAATTTCTTAAATTCGGTAGATTGCCTTTCAATTTCTTCTTCACTGAATAAAATTGGTACGCAATAAACCGCACCCGTCGACGACTTTACTTTTTTATAATCATACATCTCTGGATGAGCCATAATTTCTTTTGCAAGTTCGGGTTTATTATTTTGCAATTCTTTCCATTTCTCAACTGCAACTTTTAAAAATGCATTTCTGTCAAACAATTCTGCTTCTTTCATTTTAATTCTCCTTTTTGCGGTTTATAAAACCTAATCTCTTACTATTTTTTCGACTTTCGCCAAGTACTCTGCAATAACATACTCCACAGACTGTCCGGTTTTTTTTACCATTTGCTTTACATAGTTTTCATCACACTCCGGAAGGCCTTGAAGTTTTTTTAGTTTCTCAAGATTTTTTTGTACTTCACTTGTCAAGCTCTTGTCATTATTACGACTTTTACAACTTGCCATTAACTTTCTCCTTTTTATTTTTATTTTGGAATGTCATCATAATCAATATCTGGTATTTCTCCGCTTTCAGCCACCGACTCTACAAGTGCTAAGTAATATGCAATAACTTCTTCGGCACTTGCACCCGTCCTTTCCATTTCCGAACGAACATACTCTTCATTGCATTCTGGCAAACTTTTTAAAACTGCTTCAGCACACCTTGCGACATATGTCTCATCTTCGGTTCCATCTGGAACGAACAAATATTCCTTTTCACTTCCATCAGGCATTCTTTTGACTACCTTTCTGAGTTTTACAGGATTTCTTTCAATTTCGGCTATTTCGTCAGCATAAAGAGCATTAAGTCGTTTCATCTCTTCATCTTCTTTGAACGCTTCGATTTCTGTAAGCGAGATTTTCTCTACCGCCATTATTTTGCAACCTCCATTTTTTGCATCGTATTTACAAAACTAGTTTACCACTAGTTTGGTATTAAAATCAAATAATTTAAAGCCTTTTAAAATTTTTATGATATATTTTAATGAAATTTTGATTGACAAGACAATTAAATAAAAGGTATCATTAAAGAAAAATGATATAAAGAGTGAGTTCTATGAGAAAAGTTTTATCTGTTTTTTGTGCAGTGATGATTTGCGTGTTGTCATCAGTTCTTTTGACTGGTTGCGTTGAAAAAACCTATAAACTGGTCGGTATTGCCGATGTTGAAAATGACAAAGTTGTTTATTATGACGATTTGGACGACGGCAAAAAAGCCATCGTCGACAAATATAAAGACTATACAATCAAACTTGGGTTTAACGAAAAAATCACGATTAATTTTAAAATTGTAACTCCGCCTAGTGTCATTGAATATACTATTACTGGAAAATACAAAATTGAAGGCAATGTTTTGAACATCAGCTACACATTTGAAGATGGAACAACAAACACCATCCCTCAACAATACTCTAACGGACGAATTATCTATTACGACGAAACACAAGGCGTCTATCTGATTTTTGAATAAAAACCAAAATAAAAAACCGCACCACACATATTTTGTTGGTACGGTTTTTTTAATAATCTTCAAAATTTAACGCTCTTACAATATAAACCTATTGATTTTCATCTTGAGCCTCACTGACACCTAAGCCCGTTTCAATTTCTGAAAGTAAATTAGGGTCATCGGCTTTTGCTATTTCAATCAATGCCCCAGTTAGCGACTTTGGGAATTCCCCCGCTGTAATTTGGTACGCTTTAACTCTTCTTTTATCATCTTCTATGTCTGGATAAGCCTCTGTAATACCGGCGATATTTTCGTTTAACCTTTTCCTTATTTCTTGAACTCTTTTTAAATCAATAACTTTTTGTTTTCTCATAGACTGCTCCTTTTACTTAATTTTTTAATGCTCTGACGAATAGTTTTCAGTTAGATAATTTCGCATAATCTTGCTTTGGCTTGCATTTATAAATGCCCTTGCAACACATAAATCTTTCATCATATTTGTAAACCTTTTAGGTGCTGGGAAATAATTTGTAGACTTTTTTGAATAGTTGTCAACCATTTTTAAAAGTACAGCAGACGTCTCTTTGACCTCTTCGTCGCTTAGCCCGTACAAATATTGTTTTAATTCCGTATCTAAAATACCTATCGTAGAATTAAATATTTCTCCAACCAAGTTTTCGTTATATCTTGCAAAGCCTATTATAACACTTCTTTTTATATTTTGCACCTTTTTTTCAATTAAATTTTTGTTGATATAATAGTCTATATCGACCGAGCCATCAAAAAAGCCAAGCCTGTTTAATTCAATAACAATGAATGCCCTTTCTATACTCGTGCAATTTTTAATTAACCCGCCAATAAATTCTTCATCATAAAGAAAGGTTTTTTGCGTCCTTTCAAAAAGTGAATATTCTTTTAACTTCGATGCTATTTTTGCTTTTGCACTTGCTGAGGCATTTTTTAATTGAACAGCCAAAAGGCTTTTGCAGAATTGACCCTCAGTCAAACTTTTACAAAAGCCTTTGTCTTCTAAAATATTATTAATGTCTTCAGCAACAGTAGAATACACTTCTTGCAATATCCTTTTATCAACTTTTTATATTTTCCCGGTCTTAAACTTATTGTTTGTCAGATGTATCACCTGAAGCACTTGCCTCTCTTTTAAGCCTTTCTCTTAAAAGTACGTTAAGCGATAATGGAACCGATTGACGAATTGCAAAACCCTTTAATGTTTCAGGACTTGAGAATGCCATAATTGGCTTGTCTCCAAACGCACTTCTTTCAATTCTTATTCGTTTTGATTTCTCGTGCTTTGCAAACATTACTGTTGTTGAAATTATATCAGCAACTTCTCTGTTTGAAAGATTTGCTATAGCAGTTTGATATATTGGCAATGCAACTCCCATAACTCCCTTTATGCATTCGTTTGGAATCAAACAATTTGGCTCGGAGTCATGTTTCTTGCAATACATCTTTCCACTTATCTGCACAGAGAAATCTCCTTGAGACTTGGTTGTTAAAGCGTCCGAGCGTTCTGGATAACTGTCTATTACAGACGCAACCGCCATTGAAATTCTTGCGTCTATTTCAGGCGATGCGGTGAAATAATGACTTAAAATTAATCCACGCATTTCTTCACGAGTGTACGCTTTTGTTGTTGTTATCTCATTAAAAGCTTTCATATGGCCGGCGAAAATGAGTTCTTCCTCTGAATATTCGAGGTGTTTTTTCCTTACCTCGGTAATTGCCGTTTCAATTTTCTTGGTTAGTATAGGAAACAATGCATCTCTGTATCCTGACACGGTTTTTAGGTTAAGCGACATAAAATTTTCTCCTTGGTTTTTTGTATTAGTTCAGTGTTTTTTAGTGTAACATACATCATTTAAAATGTCAAGGTTTGGGCTTACAACAACTTTAATAAAAAAGAAAACCTCTTGCGATTTGCAAGAGATTTTCATAAATTTGTCAGCCTGTAAGCCGAGTTCTGTATTCAACTGCCATCTATCTTGACCGACCATTGCTGGGCGGTTCTTTTGCGACTTTTCGAGGGTGCTGGCGAGCAACCATACGTCTTGTTTTTTAGGTTTCCCTTGAAAAACTGGCGTCCCCTCTTGTCTTGCATCGAACGGAGTTTACAGCGGATGTATGTCGCCATACAAACTTGTGGGCTCTTACCCCACCTTTCCACCCTTACCAAGAAAATTCTTGGCGGTTTATTTCTGTTGCCCTTTTCCTCAAATTACTTTGGCTTGCCGTTAGCAAGCGTCCTGCTCTGTGATGCTCGGACTTTCCTCACCGTTTGACCGCACCATTTCTGGTGCAACCAAACCAGCGCGACAGTTTAGACTGGCAACTATTATTATATATCATTTTTATAAATTTGTCAACTAAGCACAAGAAGTCTTTCGGTGAACACAAAATAACTTAAAAATTACTTGAGTCGAACAAAAATTTTAAAAAACTATTCGTCTTCGCCAGACTCCGAGCCACTTCGTCTTTCACAAGGCGATTTGATTGGTAACCCCACCTTTTCATTCAGTTCTTGAATGAACTCTGCTCTGTCTGCAAACGAAAGATTGGTTTGAGGCTCGTTTTTAATGCTTTCCATAAATGCTTTATATTTTGGATGTTGAGTAAGTTTACGTATTATGTTAGCCCTGCTGTTTTCTCCACTTCCGTTCTTACGGTATTGAACAAAGGCATCGTACGTATCTTCCCAATCTTTTGGCTCGATATCTGATTCATAAACCGAACGCCCACCAAACCACGCAACACTTATTTTACTTAACATATCTTCATGTCCAGTTTCAATAAATGTATTTAGTGTTGCAACCAACGACCATATTGGGAATTCATCATCTAACCAATTAGGTTTTTCCCAATCTGGATATTGCTGTTCGTATGCCTTAATGCTTTTGAACGAGTGTCCCATAAAGGTGTTTTCTCTAACATTCAACGGGAACAAAACAACATTATCTACACCAAAGCCACCCTCTTCATAAGGTTTTAAGGCCTCCATTGTGCTTGTTACTGCGTTTGCAATTTGTTCTTTTTTTGTTAAAAATGGCAATGTAGCCATAATGTTTACATCAACATTTATTCCGTTATCATGTAGGTGTTTAACCGACCTTTTATACATCTCGTTGTCGATTGGCTTGAATAACAATTCTGTTCTTAATTCTGGGTTGGTAGACTCTAACCCCAACTCAATTACATAAGTTCCAACCGATTGATGTTTTTTCTTGAAGTCAACCAATTTATCAAGAGCCTCTGACGACACATAAACCCCGTCTTTATCAACCGTCCCAAGTGTGCCATAGTGCGTTTCAAATGCGACCTCTTCAATCATTGGCACCCTTTCAAGCAACTCGTCCAATTTCTTGAACACAACATCAAGACTTTCTGGCGAAAATTCGTTCCTATCAAAAATTGAACCGACCGAGTCAAATAACACTGCGTAGGTTGGATTTCCTTCTCTTATTCTTTGTTCAATCTCTTGTATAAACTTTTCAGTTTCTATTCCTACTTGTTTTGGTGTCAATTTGCTGTTGGTTTGCCCATAAGCACAAAAACTGCATCTTCCAGTTTTACAACCCTCAGTCAAAAAAGAAAGTTGTGAATATGCATTCATATGAAATGATGCAGAGTAATCACCTTGTTCGCTTGTTCTTTCTTTTTCACGGGCTAATGCTTTATATCTGTCCGCAATCTCGTGCATATGCTCCCTTATTATGTCGTGTCTGCTTTGCTCTTTTGCCATTGTTTATTCTCCTTTAAACCCCTTAATTATTTGTTAACGATTAAATCTTTTAAATCTTTTTTCTTTGCCCTTGGTAAAACCTTATCTTCTTTACCAAAACAAATTGCCGATACAAACATTCCGTCTGGACAATACATTTCTTCAAGTTCCTTTGCAACAACTACGACATCATACATCCAAAGTGTTGCAACTCCAAGTTCTGTTGCACGAAGTAACATATTTTCAATACAAGCACCAACCGAAAGCATTAACGAATACATCCCAGAGTCTTTTGCTTTCAGCGTTTCTCTGTCAGCGTACACAACCACAACTTGACCTGCGTCATTTAAAATTTTTGCTGTCGCCAAGCCCGTTTTTTCGGTGTTGTTTTTGTTTAATGTATCCATCATCATATCATAAAGATTTCTTTTTTCTTCGTCATTTAGAATGTAAAATCTCCAAGGTTGATAATTCTTTGACGACGGAGCCTGTCTTCCGCAGTCTAAAATATCAAGCAATTCTTCTTCGCTTATTTTTTCGTTAGTGAAAGAACGCACACTTCTTCGCTCATTTATAATTTCTTTACAAGTACTCAAAATCAAAACCCCCTAAAAATCATTTTAATTAGTGGTAATTATACCATATAACTAGTTAATTGTCAAACGAAAACAATTTTAAATCGCTCACCTTACGCATAGAGCGAAACGCCCTTGTCTGCCGTCCCCTACGTTTTTGTGTCATTTTTCTTATTTTAAGTCTGCTTTTACTGTGTTTGCTCAGAAGCAAAAACGTTTAGATTTTTGAAATAAAAAATTCCAAACAGATTTATATTTCTTTATCATTTTTTACAAGACCGCCCTATACAAAAATTACGGCTATGTCTGTACAGCAGTAAAAATGTTTAGATTTTCGAGCAAGAAGAAAAGAAACAGGTTGTTGGCTGTATTATTACGCCAACCGTTCTGTTT
>JAGBBI010000256.1 GCA_017938565.1 Clostridia bacterium | reverse complement strand
TAAAAGCAGCAGATATTGGGTGTGCAATGGGAATAACGGGAACTGACGTAGCAAAAGGTGCAGCAGATATGACACTCACCGATGATAATTTTGCAACAATTGTTGAAGCAGTTAAAGAAGGACGTGGAATTTATGCTAACATTAAAAAAGTTGTTGGCTTTTTGCTTGGAACAAACATTGGTGAAGTAATAACAGTTTTCTTTGCAATGATTTTATGGAGAGCAACACCACTTCTTTCAATGCAACTTTTATGGATTAATTTAGTAACCGATAGTCTTCCAGCAATTGCACTTGGAATGGAACCGGTTGAAAAGGATATTATGAATCAAAAACCAAGACCAAAAACAGAAGGGTTATTTGCAAATGGTCTTGGAGTTAGAGTTGTTCTTCAAGGTTTAATGTTTGCAATTTTAACACTAATTGGCTTTAAAGTTGGAGAAAGTAGGTTAGGAATTGAAGCTGGACGAACAATGGCATTTATGGTGCTTTCACTTTCACAAGTTATTCAGGCATATAATATGCGTTCAAATCACTCGTTGTTTAAAATTGGACCTTTCACAAATTCCAAATTAAATTGGTCAGTGCTTGCTTCAGTAGCATTGGTTGCGCTTGTGTTGTTTACTCCACTTAAAACTCTTTTTGGATTAGTAACACTTTCTTGGAAATTATATGTATTTGCAATTGGTTTAATTTTAGTTCCTTTAGTTATTATGGAATTTGGAAAATTCATTGCGTATTTAAAAAATAGAAATAAGAACTAATAAGAGTTATTTTGAATAAAAAAAAGACTTCCAAAAGGAAGCCTTTTTTGTTTTGCTATTTAGAAAAATCAAATAATTTTGAAGTATGAGTAAATGTGACTCTTTCTTTTTTTAAAAATTTAGCATAGTTATTAGTAAGAGTGTTTGTAACTTCTTGACCATCGAACAACACATATGCAGATTTTTCAGTCAAATAAAGTTCTCGTGTATATTTTGGTATTCTATGTGGATATTCTTGCATTTCTTTAAAAAGTTCAGGAATTATTTCTTCGCTAACATATTTTTTTAAAACAGGGAAATATCTTACCTTAATTGTTCCATCTTTTAAAACTTTATGAGAGAAGTAAACATCTCCATCTCCAAATTTTTCAACAAACATTTTAATTTGTTCTTCTGTTAATTTAAAAGCCATACATTTCTCCTTTTTTATTAGTATATAACACTTTTATAATTTTTTCAAGATGCAATTTTAAAATATGGACAAACTATTTATAAATTTAAATTTCAAATAAACTTGACAAACCATTTTTATATATTGTATACTGCTTAACGTTATATAGGTGAGTAGTTCAATTGGTAGAGCGGCGGTCTCCAAAACCGTTTGTTGTGGGTTCAAGTCCTGCCTCACCTGCCAAAAAGACCGAAAGGTCTTTTTTTATCGCAGGTGAGAAAACGAAGTTTTTAAATGCGAAAGCATTTGCAGGGCTTGAACGTGTGCGTTAAACAAAAGTCTCCAGTGGAGAGTTTTGTAGTACCAGGCGTGATAGTTGGAGCGAAGCGAAAAGGGAAGTCCTGTAGGGATAAAATGTATATATTAAAAAAATCTCTTGACAAAAAACATAAAAAGGATTATAAAAAAAGTATGAAAAAATACATTATGTTCAGCCATCATCATTTTTAGTTTGTGTTGCTAATTTTGCAACACATATTTTGATGCGTGTTGCAAGTATGAATGTATAATAACATAAAACACAATCGTACACTTGTAACAGGTGTACGATTTTATTTTAAAGGTGATAATATGGAAAAAATGAAAAATTTAAAAGAGCTTGTAAAGTTTAGAACAGATGGAAACGAGGAAGGAATAAATGATTGTTTAAATTTTATTAAAAATGTTTTAACCATAAAGGGGTGGAAAACTTTACTACTTAAAAATAACGAAAACAAAAAAAATAATTTAATTGCAGTTTTAAACGGAGAATTAAAAAATGTTAAAGATGCAATAGTTCTTGCAGGACACATTGATACTGTTGTTGCAAACCAAGGAAAATGGAGTTTTGACCCCTTTACATTAACAGAAAGTAATGGAAATTTGTTTGGTTTAGGCGTTGCAGATATGAAAGTTTTTACATCAACTATTCTTTCAAGTTTAGATGAAATAAAAAAATTAATTCAAATAGACCTATTATTTTTGTTTTAACTAACGATGAAGAAACAGTAATGTATGGTATTAACAGGGTTGTTGAATTTATGAAACAAAACAACATTTCATTAAAATTTGCAATTATTGGAGAGCCAAGTTCTTGTAATTTTGCGACATCCAATATGGGCTTTTATGAAATTGAAACTATAGTAAAAGGCAAAGCGTGCCACTCAAGCAATCCTCAATTTGGAATAAATTCAATTTATATTATGTCTAAACTTATAACTTATATTGAAAGTTTATCTAAAGAATATTTGTCATTAGGAACAACAATTAATGTTGGAATAATAAATGGTGGAACAATGTGTAATATTGTTGCAGAAAAATGTTCTATTAGATGGGATATTAGAACTTTTTCAAAAGACATTGTACAAGAAATAATAAATAAAGTTAATACTTTTTTAAAAAGACTAACTGCTGATTATGATGGTTCAACATTTACAAATGAAACTATTTTTAAAATTCCAGCATTTAGTTATAAAAAAAATGAGATAACCGATAGATTAATGAAAAAGTATAATATAAATGAAAAATCTTATTCTGCAGCAACAGAGGCTGGATTTTATCAAGAATTGGGTGCAGATTGCGTAATTTTTGGGTGTGGAGACATAAAAGATTGTCACGCAGTTGACGAAAAAATTAACAAAGAAGAATATGTTACTTATCAACAATTATTACTAAATATTTTAAAAGATGTATGTCAATAATAATAAAAATATAAAAACCTCTTGACAAAAAACATAAAAAGGATTATAAAAAAAATATGAAAAAATATATTATGTTCAACCATCATCATAATTAGTTTGTGTTGCTTAATAATAGCAGCACTTGTTTTGATGTGTTGCAAGTATGAACATAACGCACGCTTGTAACTAAGTGTGCGTTTTTTTAAAGATATGATTAATAAATTTAAGGAGAATAAAAATATGATAGAACCAAGAACACTTCCGGGGTTTATGCAACTTTTACCCGAAGACCAAATATTATTTAATAAAGTAAAAGATGTAATTCAAAGAAATTATGAAAGCTATGGTTTTTTACCGTTAGATACACCAATTTTAGAAAGCAGTGAAGTTTTACTTGCAAAAGCCGGTGGAGAAACTGAGAAACAAATTTATGCTTTTAAAAAAGGCGATAATAACCTATGCATGAGATTTGATTTAACAGTGCCACTTGCAAAATATGTTGCAGAAAATTTTGAAAATTTAAATTTCCCATTTGCAAGATACCAAATTGGTAAAGTATATAGAGGAGAAAAACCACAAAGG
>JAGBBI010000255.1 GCA_017938565.1 Clostridia bacterium | reverse complement strand
TCTGTCGTAAATAAGAGCAGATTTGTAGTAGCCGTCGTCCATCGTGATGGTCATAGCCGCTTTTTTGTCCTGATAGTAATTTGTGATAACCGGTGTTTTAACCCACTTTGCTGAGTTAAGCGAAACATAGGTTGTTGGGGCAAGAAGTCTGTAAACATTGCCTTCAACAGTTACATTGCCGCCACGGGCAAGAACTGTGCCTTCCATATCCATATTGATGAACTTAACATCCCCTGCAATTCCGTCGCTGACGATAATCATATCATCGGTCTTCACACCGTCAATCACCACATTTGCCGCCTTGATTACTGTGTTGCCTTCAGGAAGTGTGTTGTATGTTCCCGGCTCTGTGATATAGGTTTTGATAAGGTTATCCATAAGCACCGCAAATTCTGCACGGGTGATGTATTCCTGTGGTCTTATTTTGCCGCCCTTAACTTCCCAGTAGCCGCCGAATATAACATTGGCAACCGACTGTTTTGCCCAATCGTCAACACTCTTTATATCGGAATAACGGCCAAGACGGTTTTCTTCCTGGTTAGGAAGGCTCACAAGTCGCGAAATAACCGCAAAGCATTCCTGGAAGGTGATGTCGTTTTCAGGATACATCATACCGTTGTCGCTGCCGTTAAAGATTTTCATTTCAACAGCCTTGGCAAATTCGGAGTAGTACCACTGATCCTTTGGAACATCCTTGAACTTTGAAAGGTCTGCTTCCTTGGTTGCACCAAAGGCACGAACAAGAATCGCCGCCATTTCGCTGCGCTTAATGTTGTCATTTGGCATAATTTTGCCGTCATAACCGTTCAAAAGACCGTTCTTAACAGCATTTTTAAGTGCGCTTGTGGTCCAGTCGTCTGGCATATCTGTAAACACAGGTTCTTCCGCCACAACCGGCATAACAAATAACGATGCCATAAGCGTAATGGCAAGAATCATCGAAATAATCTTTTTCATAAGAATCTCCTCCTTTTTACTTTTTTATTGTACCACACAATCTCAAATAACACAAGAAAAAATAATGCCCCGATTTGGAGCATTATTTATAATTATATTGTATTATTCCCACTCTACTACAAGGCTTTTATCAGCCTTATTTTATGGCGTTTTTTCGTATCTTTCATATCACTATTATCACGGAATACCCCCTCAAAAAAGAGAGTATCAATTTTTGTAGTACGATTTTAGTACGAACATAAAACGCTATGTATCAGCAGTAGAATTTTTCGTTAAAATACTTCTTTGGTACTCTACCGCTAACAACTATAAAGCCTTTGTTTGTTAGTTCGTCATTCAACCGTTTTATAATGCGGTATGCAGTAGGTTTTGACACGGTGAGTATAACGGAAATATCATCAGCAGTATAGAATACGCTCGTATCTGTCAATATTATAGCACCTCTTTTCTATAATTACAAGTGAAATGTCAACATTTGTCAACATATATGTTTTAAGTTTCAACTTTTTTCAACATCTATATATTTTTGAATTTCAGGTTTTTTCAGGTTGTTTCCCCACTATATAATGAAAATGTTAGGTTTTGTAAGGTTGTTATCCCTTTTTTATATCTGCCCAGTATTCTTTTTTATAGTGGGGAAAATCTCTTTTTTATAGTGGGAAAGTATTCAAAATTTCTCTTGCTTCGTTCTCGCTTCGTTTCCTTTTTTATGGACTCCAAAAACTCCAAATACTCACCGCTTCCGCACCGCTTCAAGCGGATTTTTCACGGCTTCCTCTTGGCTTCGTCTTGGGTAAATTTTGTTTTTCTCGGGCTTCGCTCGTGCTTCGTTCTCACAGTTCGCTCACAGTTAATTTTTGCATTTTCTCTTTGTTCGCTCTCTGTTCGTTCTTCTGTTCGGCTTCTGTTCGTTGAGAAAATCAAAGTCAAAATCATCAAAAGAGAGGTCAATATCAAGGTCAATTTCAAAGTCATCAAAAGAAAAATCAAGGTCATCAAAATTGAAATTTATCGACACTTCCTCGACAGTTAAATTGTCTTTTTTCGCCTGTTCATCACCTGTTCGTTTCATTACTCACTCACCGTGATATAAACGCCCTCTGCATCTGCAAAAATCTTGTCAGCCTGTTCGTCATATACTCTTGCTATACCGTCAGAAAGTCCTCTGTCATCACGCATAGCCTTTTGACTCCACATAATAAGCGTGTCAAGATGTTCGCTGTATGGTGTGCGATAATCTTTGAATTGCGTACCGATAGCAAATAACTCTTTGTCCATTTCTTCCTTGCCTCTTTTATAGGCATAATCTCCGATAATACGGAGCATAGCGGAATTGCCGTCAAAATCGTTAATAAGTGCTTTGATTTCATCAGGTCGCAAAATACCGCTCTTTAACAGTTCAACTGTTGCAAGGTCAACTTTCTTTCCTGTTGCTCGGTCATACTCACCGAAAACCGCCTCACATTCAGACTTTATTCTTTCGTATTCAGCATTAGTATTATTGATAAGTTCAGAAAGTTGCTTTTTGATTTCTGCTTTGTTTTTCTGATATGTTTCGGTGTCCTCTTTTTGAAATTGAGGATTTGCCCACCCTCTTTCAATATCACGCTTTCTCAATGCCTCGATTTTATCAAGTCTATCATTCAAGAGGGTATATTCTTCTCTTGCTTTGTTGTATGTTTCTCTGATTTTGGTTAAAAACTCCGTTACATTTCTATACTGTGCCATAATTATTTTATCTTCCTTTCGATAGTAAAAATTTTGTTTTCCGTTTTGTCATATACTCGCAAACCTGACGGAATAATCTCTATTTTTATTGTGTCCGTGTCAACCGTTGTATAAGGCTCTGAAACGCCCTCTGAACGCTTTACACGCTTTGTTATGTAGTTGTATTCCTTATCTGCTAAAAGGTCATATACAGCCGTTTTATTGCCCTCTCGGACGATTTCAACGCTATTGCTCTGATATAGCATTTTCGGCTCATTGTTGCACCCTGCAAATAACATCAAACACATAGACAAAAGCAACACAAAAGCAACTTTATTCTTCAACTGCGTTCACTCCCTTTTTAAGTTCTCGGATTTCAGCCTTTAACTTTTTAATCTCTTTACGCATTGCGACTTTATCATTGATTAAGTCTTTTATTTTCTCATTGAGTAAATCAATAAGCATAGCGTTATAGTCCGTCAAAATATTCACCCCCTTTTATTTTTTCAAGTTCTTTTATTAGTTTCTTTATACGCCTGCAGTCTTTTTCTAAATTGTGCAGTTTTGCATATAACTTTTCTAACATTTCATCAATGTATTTTGTCAAAAAATCACTCCTGTTTTTGTATCTGTGCAAAATGTGCTTTTTTTATGTAAAGTATCTCTATTTGATATAATAGAGTAGTTCACATATTTTTTGCACAAATTGCACATTTACAGTTAATCATAATAATTTCGGTCAGATTTACGGCTTGAATATGAATAATAAGGCGGTCTTTCCTCGATTTCGTCCCGAATAAGAACATAATCTTTTATAACATTGCGGACGGTAACACCGTTGATTGTTCCGCTCGGTGCAAAGATGTTCTTTCCCCTTAATTCATCAAAGAAATTACCTTTATTTTCTACACCAAAACCATTATTTGAACACCATTCTTTATATTTGATATAAACATCAAGGGCTTTTGTGTTAGTGTTTGCCTGCTGTTCCAAACATTCCGCTATAAAATTACCGATTTTGTCGCTGTTCGTCCTGTATTCATCGGTGGCGGTGGTAACTGCCTGCGGTGGCTTCGCTCCGTCTTTGTAATAGAGTTTCAACCCCTCAATACACCAATTAAGAATACCGCTCAAATTTTCCGCTTTTATCAACTTGTTTTTAAGGTTTTTATCCTGTTCGTGAGGCTCAAAATGTCGGTCAAAAGTGATTACATTTATACGCCCACTTGTAAACAGGGTATCGTCTGTAATAAGCGGTAAAAAGTTAGTGTTTATAAATAACTTAAAGCGTGGTATAAACTCAAATTCTCGCTCGTGCAAGTGCCTTGCTGTGATACTATCACGCCCCAAAAGATTTTTTAGTAAGCCTACATCAAATATCATTCTTTTAGGTGGCTCGGAAGCGTTCAGAAAACGGCAACCGTCAAGGCGTGCAATATCTCCGCTCGCTTGTCTGCTGTCCTTGTTTTGCTTTTGTGCAAGTGTTTGAGGTTGCATACTCATTCCGTAGCCTGCCGTATTGCCTAACATATAAAGCATTGTTTCAATGAGTGTAGATTTGCCGTTTCTCGTAGTTGCACCGTACAAAATAAAGCAAGTTTCAAGATTAGTGTCAGCGGTCAGCGAATACCCTAAAATCTTTTGCAGATATTCTGTTTTATCGGTATCGCCCTGCATAACCTCATTTATAAACTTTTCCCATTCTTCCGACTTTGCGAACGGCTCATATATAACATTGCTGATTTTAGAAAGTAAATCATCTGAATTATGAGGCGTAAAATCAAAAGTTTTCAGATTAAGAGTGCCATTTTGACAGTTAAATAAATCAAGGTTTTTGTCAAAGTCTGATTGCGTTACAAAGTGAATATCCCTGCTGTCTTTTACCATTGTTTCACGGAAGCGGAGCTGTCCCAACTTTGAAACATAATCAATGTAGTTTTGTTTCTGCTTTTCATCTTCAATGGTAGTAGCATAAATAAGCAAACCGTCAGCAAGTTCCTTTGCCTTGTTCAGAGTCCGCATACTGCCCTCGTCCCTCGTCCATACTTTGCCGTTATAAAAATACCATTCTTTAGCGGTGGCGTTGTATCTGCAAGTGTCTTTGAAAACCTCTGCAAATAATGCTCCAAAACCTTTATCATCAAGGGAATATTTGCGGTAAGCGTCTAACTCTATGAGTTTTGATACTATGCCCTCATTAGCCTTTATTTTGGCTTTTATGGCGTATTCTCTCTTGCTTGGTCTTGTTATGCCTGACAACTCATAAAGGCGGTCTATTGCCCCTTTTAAGTCCGTTTTTTCAACTGCTATTATGTAGTCAATCACACTACCGCCAACATTACCGCTCGCACCGAAACAGTTAAAAGTCTTTGTTTCGTGATAATAAACAAGGTCTTTTTTGTGTCCGCATATTTCGCACCGCTCAAACATTGCACATTTTGAGTTATTAAAAACCGTTTTGCCGTTCCGCTCCTGTAAGTATCTGAAAAAGTCAAAATCTTCTTTTAATCGGTCAAGTTCTTCATTGCCTGTTTTGACTTGTTTCTGTTGCTGTGGCTCTTGCAGTTTCAAAACATTTTCAATGTCGATTGTAGCGGATAAATCGCATATAACTACATCTTTATTTGTGCCGTAAAATATGCGGTCTGCATTAGTACAGGAAGTATCACTCTGCGGAAAGAGTTTTACAAGTGTTTGTGCAATTACTGCCCTCAACGCCTGATTTGTTACAGTTTCATTCATTACAAAACAAAGTCTGTATTTTTCCTTTTGCTCCGAATGTGAAAAACTATAATAATAAAATGCAGGCGGTAAATTGTATCTGTTGCAGATTTCAAGTGCATTGCTAACGGATAAAACAGGCTTGTCCGATTTGTCATTATCAATATCAACCATAAAAAGCCGTTGTTCTTTCCAATTTTCAGCCTTGCACCCTTTACCGTCCATTACTGCAGGGCTAATACTGTACCCTCTCTGAATGTATTTTATAAGCGTTTCAAGGTCTATGTCTTTGATTGTATTTGCACCCTGTAAGCGTGGCTTTATAATTGAAATATGTTCTTTTGGCTTTTCCGTGTAGCCCTTTGTGTCAATGTGTATTAGCAATTATCACCACCGCCATTTTTTAGATATTCAATAGCAGGCTTCATAGCCCTTTGCATATCTTTTATTCTGCCTTGCATTTGTCGGACGAATTGCTCAATATCTCGGTCATCAGCAGGCAACCAAAAACCGCTTTGCGTATTACTACAAATAAGTGTCCCTTGTTTGCGTAGTGCATTTACAGTTATCGTTATATCTCGCTCATTCCAACCTAAATATTTAGCAAGGTCTTTCGCTGTGATTGCGTTTTCCTCTCCGACAGACAAATAATCGGTTAAAATAAGAGGTTTATTTTGCTTCATTCTGCTTTGCCTCTCTTTCCGCTATAATGCGTTTTGCTCTCTTTTCCCAATAGGTCGCATTATGCTTTTTAACCTTGTCTTTGTTGTTTGCTCTCCATTCTCTGAAATATGCAAGGCGTTCCTCTCTTGCAATTTCTTCAACGGATTTTTGCTGTTTATTACTCAATAAATCAACTCCTTTGTATTTCTTTTTCGTTTTCTCTTGACTTTTAGCTAAAAGCGTGATATAATTTAGAAAACTGAATATTTTATCTTTATATTTAGTTTTCTGTTTCTATTATAGCAACAAAAAACCGCCTTGTCATAAAAGTACAACAAGACGGAAAAAGTAAATTTTTCACAAAAATATTTAGAATACTGAATTTTTAGAGGTGATTTTATGAAGTATGACAAACTGATTGAAGTAGAGGACAATGCCCCTACATATTCAAGACGAATTGCACATTTATTAAATGAGCAAGGTTTAACACAGGAAGATTTAGCAATAATGAGCGGTGTATCAAAATCAAGTATAACAGCTTGGATACAAGGGGACAAACACGGTAGAAGAACAGAACCTAAAATTATCGGTCTTAACGATGTTGCAAAAGCGTTAGGCGTAACGGTAGATTATTTGATAGGCAATACAGATGTAAAGCAACCTAATATCAAATTACAGGCTATAAGCAACTATACAGGATTGGTAGAGAGTTCGTTAGAGTTTCTAAAAAAGATAAACTCCTATAAGATAGGTGATTATATTAGTATGCCTGTGAGTTCCGAAAAGAATAT
>JAGBBI010000254.1 GCA_017938565.1 Clostridia bacterium | reverse complement strand
TAATTAATAAAATTACAATATTTGATGAGAAAATCGAAGTAAAATATAGGCTAAAGTTTGACAATTTTGAAAAGAATCATTATAATAGTATAGATGCACAGCAGTGTGAAAACTTTCAAAAAGAGCGATTTATGGCAGAAAATGCTACAGAAGATAGCAATTTTTATGCAGTGGATTTGCACAAGGGTGAACAAGGGCGAAGATGTTGGACTTGCAAACTCTAATGCATTGGTGGTTGCGGTGTCGGCTTTAACTGCTTATCAAAATTTAGGAAGCCCAGAAGGATTAATTCCAATGACGCACGCAATAATTAATACCGCAACAAGCCCTAAAAGCAATGCGGTAGTAGTTGCAAGAGATAGTGCAATCGAGGCCGTTAAAACAAGCCTATTAGACGCTGTTCCAGACCACTTAAAGAATTACAATTTTATGAATGAAAAGCGTGCAAAATACAAATATCCTCACGACTTTGGGGGTTATGTCGCTCAACAATATCTGCCAGACAGCGTAAAAGACAAGAAATTCTATCATCCAACCGAAAACGGAAACGAAAAGAAAATAAAAGAATTTATGGAAGCAATAAAAGAGGCTACCGAAGAACAAAAAAGCAAAAGCAAAAAGTCAACTTTTAATCACGGAAAGTAACACAAATTGTGATTAATCTTCGATTAGATGGTGGGTCGCTTTCAAGTAAAAATTTATAAAACCATAACAAAAATGTGGCAATTTACTTGAACTTTTCGTCCACATTCTTCAAAAACACTTTACAAAACAAATTTGTGTATTGTATAATGAATTTACAAAGATTTTTGGCAAATATTACAAGTTAATATTTGCTTTTTGCCTATCAACAAATTATTTAATCAACTACTATTGTTATATTTTAATAACAATTTTGATAAACGCATATAAAAGAGAATTTTATTGCGAAGGGGAGATGTATATGGGAAATAATCAAAACATACATAACACATGGATTACTAACGAGCCAATCGCCCACAGAGGTATTTTCGATAATGAAACTGTTGCTGAAAACAGTTTGCCTGCGTACAAAGCCTGCATTGAAAGGGGTTGCCCAATTGAAATAGACGTAAGGGTTACAAAGGATAAAAAAGTTGTGGTTTTCCACGATGACAAACTTTGCAGAATGACCGATATTGATGGCTATGTAAGTCATTTAACCTATGAAGAAATCAGACACGCAAAATTACTTAAAACAAACGACACAATTCCAACACTTCAAGAAGTTTTGGCATTGGTTAATGGAAGTGTACCACTTTTAATTGAAATTAAAAACATTGGCGGAGTTTCTTACGAAAAAGAACTTTATGAAATTTTAAAAGACTATAAGGGTGAATATGCAATTCAATCGTTCAGCCCGCTTATTTTAGAGTGGTTTAAACTTAACGCTCCATCGGTAAAGCGTGGGCAACTTGCATCATTCTTTAAGGGTGAAAAGGGCTTGAACCCAATCGCAAAATATTCACTTAAAAGACTTAAACTTAACAAACGAAGCGACCCAGACTTTATAAGTTATAAACTTGAAGACCTACCAAACAAATATGTGAAGAAAGCAAATCTTCCCGTTATCGCTTGGACAATAACTTCAAATGAAGAAATTGCACGTGCTAAGGAAGTTGCCGATAATTACATTTTCCAAATGTAGCATTTTGGAAGTTAGTTATTCACGCATATTTAAAAAAGAGAAAATAATAATAGATAAAGAAGAGTAAAAATGATATTAACAATCACAGGGGCTCCTTGCAGTGGCAAATCTACTGTTGCAAGAATGCTTGAATTAAAATATGGTTTTGACCGAATGAGTACGGGTAAAATTGTGCGTGATATGGCAAAAGAACGTGGACTTGACATAGTTCAAATGCAAGAGGTATTAAACGCAGACCCAACAATTGACCAAAAGATTGAAGAACGTCAAAAACAAATTGGAATAGAACGTGCAGATGATAAACTTATTATGGAAGCAAGGCTTGCGTGGTATGCGGTACCACATTCGTTTAAGGTGTACGTAACCATTCCAGAGGATGAAATGGCGAAAAGGTTCTTGGCTGACAGTGAAAGAGAAAACAATAATGATAAGCCGGTATCAAGCGTTGAAGAAGCAAGGGAAGTTTTGGCGTATCGAAAAACTCAAGAAATTGAAAGATATAAAAAGATTTACGGCGTTGATTTGTCAGATATGTCAAACTTTGATTTCGTTGCCGAGAATTATAACAAAACACCAGAGCAAACAGCTGATGAAATTTATGAAGCATATAAAAAGTATGTAAAGAAGAATAAACATAAAAGGTAAAAAAATGAGCGACCAAAAGCATATACGAAATTTTAACATTATTGCACACATAGACCACGGCAAGTCTACTCTTGCTGACCGACTTATGGAAATATCGGGAACGGTATCAAAAAGGGATAGTAAAGAGCAACTGTTAGACAGTATGGACTTAGAGCGAGAGCGTGGAATAACAATAAAATTGACGCCGGTTACAATGAAATATAACTACAAAGGCGTTGAATATACATTAAATTTAATTGACACCCCAGGACACGTTGACTTTACCTATGAGGTATCAAGGTCATTAGTTGCGTGCGAAGGGGCTATTTTAATTGTGGACGCAAGTCAAGGCGTTGAAGCACAAACTCTTGCGAATTGCTATATGGCACTTGAAAACGACTTAGAGATTTTGCCAGTTTTAAATAAAATTGACTTGCCAAGTAGCAGACCAGACGAAGTAAAGAAAGAAATTGAAGATATAATTGGACTGGAAGCACAAAATTGTCCGATGGTTTCGGCAAAGGACGGAACGAATTGCGAGCAGGTATTGGCTGAAATTATCGAAAAAGTTGCACCTCCAAACGGAAACCCTAATGCACCACTCAAAGCCTTAATCTTTGATAGTTATTATGACAATTTCAAAGGTGCTGTGTGCTTAGTAAGAATAGTTGATGGTGAAATCCGAAAGGGTGATAAAATTTTAATGATGCAGTCGGGGAAGACCTATGATGTAACCGAAGTCGGGATTTTTTCGCCAAAGCCACAAGAAAAAGATTATCTTCGTGCGGGTGAGGTTGGATACATTACAGCAAGCATTAAAACGGTAAGCGATATCCGTGTAGGTGATACAATCACGCACGTGGGTCGAGAGACTGAGAAACCATTAGATGGGTATAAAGAAGTTCAACCTATGGTTTACAGCGGAATTTTCCCTCTTGACGGAAGTAGATTTAATGATTTAAAAGATGCTCTTGATAAACTTAAACTGAACGATGCTTCACTTGTGTTCCAAAAAGAAACATCTAATGCGTTGGGGCTTGGCTTCAGGTGTGGATTTTTGGGTCTTCTTCATATGGATATAATAACTGAAAGGCTTTCAAGAGAATTTAATATTGAAATTATAACAACGGCACCAAGTGTTTCATACAATGTGTATAAGACAAATGGTGATATGCTAGAGATAAAAACACCAGCAAATCTTCCACCAACAACCGAGATTGCAAGAATTGAAGAACCTATCGTAAAGGCAGAAATATATACTCCGCCAGAGTATGTAGGCGTATTGATGGAACTATGCAAAAACTCTCGTGGTGAATATAAGAATATGACCTATATTGATAAAGCAAGAGTTCAACTTTCGTACGAACTTCCATTGAACGAGATTGTTTTTGACTTTTTTGACCAACTAAAAAGCATAAGTCATGGATACGCAAGTTTTGACTATACCTTGAATGGTTATAAACCATCAGACCTTGTGAAACTTGACATTTTATTAAACGGTGAAATTTGCGACGCACTTTCGCTGATTGTCTTCCGTGGGAATGCCGAGACCAGAGGTCGTGGGATTTGTGAAAAACTTAAAGAGACCATTTCTCGTCAGTTGTTTGAAATTCCAATTCAAGCGGTGGTAGGCGGAAAAATTATTGCCAGAGAAACGGTAAAAGCGCTAAGAAAAGACGTAACTGCAAAATGCTACGGCGGTGATATTTCAAGAAAAAGAAAACTTCTTGAAAAGCAAAAAGAAGGTAAAAAGCGTATGCGTAAACTTGGTAACGTTGAACTCCCTGCCGAAGCCTTTATAGAGATACTTAAAAGATAAAAAAATAATTACAAGCCCTATTGACAAAATAGGGCTTTAATAGTATAATTTTGATACGTGGAAATGTCGGTTTTGTGGGTGATTACACTGGGGGAAAAATATGAAAAATAATAAAAGGATGAGTATTGGCGATTTTCATTTTATTACAGATTATCGTGCATTTATTGATGAATTTCGTTATAACAGTAAAGTAATGCTTATAAGGGCTGAGAACCCTGAAATTGCAGGCATTGCCGTTGTTCAAGGCGATGAAAGACGTGGTTATGAGTTTTTAATGCTTAATGATAGATATGATTTTGATGATTTGGGTGAAGAACTGCGTGAAAACGGCTTTGAGCCAACTATGGTAGAACTTCCTGACGACAGAGTAATAACATTACAAGCAAACTTTTTAATAAATCCGGATAATTATATTCATCCAACATATAGAATAGATGTTGATAATGAAAGAAAGATACTTCAAATTCAGTGTTTTGAATCGCAATCAACTGATGAATATTATACAACTAAGAAAGAGATGTTTTCTTCACGAAACGACAATGATGCAATAGTGTTTGATATGTAAAAATAAACTGCTAAGGCAAAATCTTAGCAGTTTTTTATTGCAAAAAATTATACATTTATTAACGTAATAGAACCATATTGACACTATCTATGGGTTATGGTAAAATACTACTATAAAAATTGTGGGAGACAGCGAAATGGAAAAATATATAAATGGAGATGACTTTTTAACAAGCGAACTAATATTAACCCCAGAAGCCTATAACCGAGATTTTGAAATTACAATTTTCAGTCATATTAATCCAAAAGTTAAGGGGTGTGTTGTTGTAGCCGACGGAGTGAAGGACGGGCTTGGAATGTTGTTTAGGGCATACGCAGAAGAACCTCAAATTGTTGCAAAATATTTTAAAGGGCTTAATAATCACAAAGTTAGTTTTAAAAAACTTATCGATGAAAGGGGCTTTGATGTTCAATTCACAAGTATTTGGGTAGGTGATGAAGTTAAAGATTTTGGTTTTCTTGGAAGACGCCCAGAGACTATTAAAGGACTAAAGCAGGTTATTTGTGATATTATCCCTGTGAATATGGGGAATGGGGAATTTCAAATGGGAGTAAGAAAACTACACGAAGAGCGTCTCACGTTTGAGCAGATGGCGAAGAATAGGCAGGATCTTAAAAACCTTAAAAATAATGGGATATTTGGAGAAATGTTATAAAAAATCAGCAATCATAAATTGACAGATAACTGGCAATTTGCGGTTGCTATTTTTTTTTGCCTATGTTATACTAATTTTACTATTGTTTTGGAGAAATATCATCTATGCGTAAACCATTAAGTCTATATATTCACATACCATTTTGTTTATCTAAATGTCATTATTGTGCTTTTGTAAGTCAAGTTGCAGGCGAAGAACTTAAAACTTCATACACTGATGCTCTTTTGGAAGAGATTAAAATGCGTGGCAAAACTTATAATGCAAGGTATGAAGTGCAAACAATTTATATTGGTGGTGGAACACCATCAAGTTTAGAACTTGGTAAAATTAAGGCAATAATGAATACTATTTACAAGCATTTTACTGTAAAAAACGATGCCGAAATCACTATTGAAGTCAACCCAAACACATTAACAAAAGAGAAGATTGAAGAGTATTTGGGCGAAGGGATAAATAGGTTTTCGATTGGAGTACAAGCCGTACAAGGTCGGCTGTTGAACATAATTGGAAGAACTCATAGTTATCAAGATTTCCGTCATGCGGTTTTAATGCTTAAGGACGCTGGCGTTACAAATATAAGTGCTGACCTAATGATTGGGCTTCCAACTCAAACTATTGATGACGTAAAAGAAAGCATAAAAATGCTTGCGAGCCTTGAGATTAAACACATCAGTGCATATATTTTATCTATTGAGGAAGGTACCAGATTTCACAAACTTATGGAAGCAAATTTACTAGAACTCCCAGATGAAAACGATACTATTCAAATGTACAATACTGTGGTTAACGAATTGGATAAACGAGGCTTTCAGCGATATGAATTTTCAAATTTTGCTCAAATTGGCTTTCGTTCAAAACACAACACAGTTTATTGGGACCGCAAACCTTATCTTGGGCTTGGAGTTTCTGCGCACAGTTTTGTCGATGGCTATCGAATGGCAAACACTGATGATGTGCACGAATACATTTCACATATTACTCAGAATGAAATACCTTTAAGTGATAAAGACAAATTGACCGAAACCGATGCAAAAGAAGAAACCATAATGTTATCGCTTCGTTTGGCTGAAGGGATTGACCTTTTAAGATATGAACAAGAGTTCGGCGTAAGTTTGCTTGCTGAAAAGAATGAAGTAATTACATCACTTATAAAAAATAAATTTATTGTAATTGATAAAAACAATCGTCTTCGTGCTACTAATCAAGGTTTTTTAGTTATGGACAAAATAATCTCAATGTTAGTATAAATTAAAGGATAAAATTTAATATGGAAAACACTCGAAAAATTTTCAAAGTTCAATTATTTTCATCTATAATTGGGTTAACAGTGTTTGGTGCAGTAGTATTCTTTTTTGTGTATGCTTGCATATATTCATTAAGGGATAATGAATATATAGTATATAAAGAAAAATATGATAAATATTATAAACATCAACTAAATTATTTAATGAATGAGCCAATTAATGCTGGCGACAAACACGACCCAGAGAAACTTTGTAAAATTATAACGGTTAAGTTTACTGCGTGTGGTAATATCTATAATGCAGACGACAAATCATATAATAACAAGTACATAGTAACTGTGTATAACAATTCTGATGAAGATATAACAGATGTTGAGGTTACTATTCCATATGTTACACATCTTGGAGAGCGTGGTAAAAGATGGGTTCATTGTGATGATATTTCGGGGAATTCCTATGCAACAGCAATTGTTGATACAGCAAAATACGAATACATCGCAGTAGAAGGATTTGCTTATGTAACAACAGATGATTGCACAAGTCCTGCGATTTGCTATGAAGAATTTGGTTATGATGTGCAACTGCCTGAAGAAAATGCAAAAACGCTCGTTGATGAAGAGGTAATCAATAATATTATTGGTGGCAAAGTTGAACCCAAAACACAAGGTGAATTGATAAGTGATGCCTTGCCTTATATGATACCTGCAGGAATTCTTAGTTTGATATTTGTTTTTGTTGTGATTAGAACAATCGGTTTGTTGAAAAAGATAAAGAACGGTGAAGTTACAGTTGTAAACGGTAAAGTTGTCCTATTAAGCCCTGAATTAAAAGAACAACAGGCTGAAAAACAACATCTATTAATGGATTATCGTTATCAAAAACAACTAAAAAAATATGAAAATAAAAATAAGCAAGAGCAAGAAATGTCAGATAAGACTCCATTACCATCTGATTTTGATGATGGACATCCAACAACTCACGATTGCGGTGGCTTTGACATTAATCCAGACGACTTCAAGATAGACCCAAATGATTATTAAAATTAAGAAATAAATTTCACAAAAAAATCTGTCAAAAATTCTTGACAGGTTTTTTTGTTGGTGCTACAATAATTAGCAGTTGGCAACAAAGAGTGCTAACAGACAGGTATAAAAGAGTGCTAAAAGGCATATAATGATTATTACGAAGTAAAGTGAGGTGAGAATTATTTATGCTAAGTGAGCGAAAGAAAAAAATCTTGCAAGCGGTTATTGATGAAAATATTAAAAGTGCAGAGCCTATTTCAAGTAAGGAGTTGCAAACAAAATATTTCGATTCGGTATCAAGTGCAACAATCAGAAATGAGTTG
>JAGBBI010000253.1 GCA_017938565.1 Clostridia bacterium | reverse complement strand
CATCACTTGATAGTTTCAAGCAAGTATGCATACCATCAGCAATTACCGCCCCAAAATTTTCTCCGAGAATTTTTGATATATGCAAGTTTGAATTTATTTGCTTTGAAGCTTTTACATTGCAAATCACAAAACCAAAAAGTGCTCGTTGCCCTTCGTATGTACGATTTCCCCAGTTAGTCATTTCACGAACGACTGACAAAATAGTTTCATACGAGCTTTCAGAAATACTTTTACATATCGCCTTTTCAATAATGTGTTGTTGCAACACCGGACGATAATCTTCTTTCGAAAGTTCATTTGTATAAATTTCTAATAACTCACTAACAATCGCACGAACCAAATTAACTTCAAAATTCTTAAATGGTTGAGTTCTTTTTATAATTAATCTCGTTTCATCCGTCTTTTTAAATTTTACGAGCAGACTTCCAGAGGTACCCATTGCGACCAAGGCGTCTCTTGGAGAAGACTCCTCCTCCCCCACAATCTCTGAGCCTGTAAATATTGACAATACATTTGATTTTAGAAATTCTATAAACTGATTTTTATCCATTTTTGCCCCCTATATACCCTAACGCCTATTATGGCATTTTCTTCAATGTTCTAAAGTAAATTTTTTTGAAAAGTTTTATATCCACCTCTTCTGCAACTGTAACATTAGGTGTTGAACTGTCAAAGTCAAATTTTAAAATTCCTGCCCCCGCCAATTCACTATATTCAACCCAAACCTTCGCTTTTCGCATTTTAAACATTTCTGGATTTGAAACACTAAACACCGCACAAAGGTCGTGAGTCGCAACACCATTTTTTACATGCCTGTCTTTGTAGGTTCTGAAAATTTGCTCAAACATAGCACCTGTTGCGTTTTTGTTTTTGGTTTTATATACATCTTGATAATCCAAATATGCTGTATGTCCGTGATTACTTGGCACGATCAAAACATCTTCTCCAGAGTCAAGCACAACTTTTGTTGCTTGTTCATCAAATGCAATATTAAAACTTGAATATGGTTTTGCGTGTCTACCTATTTCTTCCAAAAGCCCACCGCTTATTACGATTTTTTCTATTTTCGCCTTGTCCTCTGGGTGTGCAAGCATCAACTTTGCAATATTGGTTGATGGCCCAAGTGCAATTAGCGTCGTAAGCCCCTCATTCTCTTGAATTGTATCGTGCATTGCTTGAACAACATCTTTTTCAACTGGCTTTATTTTAAGCGGTTCAAAATCATACTCTCCCATTCCGGTTTTCCCATGAACTTGAAGCACAAAAGGTTTTTTAGATAAAATTCCATCAACTCCTTTTGCGACCTTTACCATACCCTTTTGGATAAATTGTAAAATATCAAGAGTATTTTTTGTAACATTATCAACCCCAGTATTTCCCCCACCTGTAGCAATAAGAGTAACATCAATATTTTTTAAATAACACGCAAATGCAATTGCAATTGCGTCATCAACTCCAGTATCAACATCTAAAATAATTTGCGTTTGTTTCTTCATAAAAACCTCTTATAATAAGACAGTTCTGCCTTTATAGATATATTTTAATATATTTAATACGAATTGTAAATGTTTTTAACAAAATATAATTAAAAAATAAAAACACCCAAGCAATTTATTTGAGTGTTTTATCTATCTACTAATCAATTTTGATAGTATATTAATCAAATCATTTGATCTGACGATGTGTAAGCATGTAAGTTGTCAACAACTGTTTCGTCAATTTTTATTTCGCTTATATCCAATATCGGGCAACTCAAGCGAAAAACACCTGTTGTTATTTCAACCCCATACTTATCGGCACTTAAAACGACGCCCTTTGACTCTTTTCCATCTCGATTGTAAATTACAGGTTTACCAATAAGTTCGCTTTTCCATTCTTCAACGACGGGCTCATCTTCTTCCTGTTTTTTAGTAACCAAATATTTACTTATAAATTCATCATTTCGCTTATCCAACTCTTTTTTATAAGCAATAGCTTCTTGAACCATTTTTTCGACGTCTGGGTTTTCAAACAAAACTTCTCCTGTGTTTTTTAATTGGGCTCTTTCAACAAACAATGCGCCGTTCTTTGGCTCATCACTATGAGTATGCAATTTTACGAACATCTCTGAATTGTCCGCACACACTTGCCCTTGAAAAAACATAAATCCGTCATTTGGCATATAAGGATTTCCTTCATCGTCAATTAAAATATAAACACAGCCTTCTATACTAAAAGGTAGCCCTTGCGAATTCCTTCCTTGAATGACCAAAACATCTCTATTGTCTGCCAAGCCACTTATTGCTTTTAATTGCTTTTCGTTAAACTTCATATCAAATCCTCCAACACTTCTATGTTAATTATATCTTTTACTTAAAACAAGTCAAGCCAACCTTGTTTTAGTCTACATTTTTCTTAGAGCTTTCTAAGACGGCATCTGTTATTTTTTTATGTTTCGATTCGTCAAAATAGTCTCTTGATTCCAATTGATACTTAAAATTCGTAATAACGCATGGACCGCCCACGCACCCACCTTCACAAGCCATTCCCTCAATAAAGTTTGCATCTAAAATCCCCGCTCTTGCTTTAAGAAGTGCAAGCTTGCAACCTTCAATACCATTACCTAAAATTGGCTTTACTTCAAACTTTATTTCCTGCTCTTTTATACTTTGCTTAACGGCTTCACTAAGTCCACAGTTTTTTGCAAAACGACGACCGAAATATGAAGCATTTTCAAGCTTTAAAGGTCTTAATGTCTCTGGCTTTACGCCTTTGGCATCAAATAACGCTAACAACTCCTCAAATGTAATTGCTACATCAACAAGTCCGACCAATTCTGGCGATTTAATCTCCATTTTTTTTGCTGTACAAGGACCAATAAATACTATCTTACAATTATTGTCTTGTTCCTTTAAATACCGCCCAAGCGTTCCCATCGGAGACAAATTTCGTGAGATATATTTCTCAAAATCCGGAAAATTCTTTTTTACGTAATCTACAAAAGCTGGACAACAAGAGCTCAATAAGAAGCCCTTTTCACTCAATTCTTTTGCCTCATCAATACTTACCATATCGGCTCCTAAAGCCGTTTCAACTATCTCACTAAAACCAACGCTCTTAATTGCTCTTGCAATTTGTCCAACGCT
>JAGBBI010000252.1 GCA_017938565.1 Clostridia bacterium | reverse complement strand
GTTTTCAAATGATGTGGAGAATGCCATTAACGTGGCGCTCTCCACAAAAACTCGTTTATTACCTAATGATAATGTATCTGATAAATTTTCATTATTTGAACAATATAATAAAGAGCGAGATGAATGTAATAAATTTCGTTTAGTTTTAAGCGTTAATCCTATTTGTTCTAATGTATTGTTTAATGCTAAAACCGAGATTGTTATTAATGAAGGTTCTTCAGCCTGCACATCTTTATATGATGGAAACGTTTCATTAAATAAAGATGAATACGCCCCCAACGCTTGTAATACAAAGGCATCTATTGAATATTTAGATGCAATAAGAAATACAGAATATTCTCATAAAGATAATGGGGGTTTTGTATATCATTGTGGTCTGGATATATTTAATAACCATATGCTACGAAAAAAAGAATTTGTACACATAAACAAAATGAACAGTGAGACAGAAAAAGAGTGCGGTAATGTGTACAATACAATGATGGATTATTGTAGGGACGGAAGGGGCGATTTTGTAAAAATGGACCTAAATGTTAAGTATAATAACACCAATGGTGAACAGACGAAAATGCACCTTTATCAATATGACACAATTATGCCTATGAATGTTGCGTTTTCTGATAATTGCATTGAAAAAGACGGATGGTGGGGTTTCATAAACCCCGGTACAATTGAAATAGGCAATAATTCAGGAAATACTATTTCAATTAACAGAATGATGGCCAATAATAAGTCTTGTGAATTTATAGACCTATATCCTGACCGCTCTCTGTTTTCATTTGTGCCAAAATTTAATAAGTATAGAAAACGTATTGAAAAAAATTGGGACTATTGTATAACATACCCATATAAGGCTGATTATGATATGATTAACACAGTGTGCGGTGGTGAGTTATCTGCAATAAAAGCAAACATAAAACTTACCACAAACACATCTAATCAACAAATTGTGGAGTGCTCATCATATTTTAAGCATAATTTACTTCCCGGAAATTATGTTTCGTTTTATTATTATCTTCCACATTATAAAATTTTAACTGAAACAGACGAGTTTTTAAAGGTTTATGAAAATTTTGCTTATTTGGAAACTGATTTAGATGAATTTGGTGTACCAAAAGAGGGGGCTACGAAATATAAAGAGGTTTTATCTAAGGAATTTGTTCGTTACTCAATAAAAGTAAAGGTACAAACCGTCGGGGGTTTTAATGGGGATAACAAAGATAGGGTTTTTAGCGTTAAATATGATGACGTTAAAGAAATCTATGATAATATGCAGAATTTTGGCTGTTTTTATAAAAAGAATAACGGAAATACTGACTGCTTGTATTATTTTAGGAAGTTTAAAAAAATAAAGTCAGTTATTGGGGATGAAAGTAGGAGTGATGTTAATAAAATAGCATTTGCAAAAAACATTTATGGCGACGATGTGGCACAGGTTGTATTTACTGATGATATAGATATAGACGGCTTGTTAGACCATAACGGAAGACCCGTATCTGATTTATTTTTTACCATAGTAAAGCGTAATGCGGGCTATGAAGAATGGTACAATAGAAAAAATTTCTCTGGAGATACTGTTGAGTTTTCACATTGCTTTGGAAAAGTAACATCGGGTATTGATTTTTGTGGTATTGAAAATGAGCCGTTCGATTTCAATGTCCATTATCTTCATAACATTTCATCAACCACAATAATGACAAAATCAAAATATAACACATTGTCTGCCTGTGGGGAGACAGTGTTAAGTGGGGTACCAAAGACCATAGAAACTGATATAACAATAGATTTTGATGAGTTTTATGGTGACATTGCAGAATATGACATTTATGAGGGCAATGAGACTATAGTTGGTAATGTTTATCATCGCTTTAACACCGCTCAACGAGAATGTTGGGAAAACGAATATATGTCCATATTACAAGATGTTATAGTTTCTGATGATTATGACCACGCTAATGGTTTTGGCAAAAAGTGGTCGGCAGTCACTTATTATATTAACAATGTTAAAACAAGTGTGGATTTATATGGTGATAATAAAGACGGAGATTATTTAATGTATGGAAATATAGCACCCGAAGGCTATTTTTACAATCCTCATATGAGAATTCCTGTTAGAGAAAATAATGATGATGCTTCAGTGTCTGCTGCAAAATATGTAAACTACACAAAATCTAGTTTTGATAGAGAAAGGTCTTACTTGTTATTAAAACCGGACGGGACGATTTCTGTGTATTATCCTGGGGAAACGGTAAAAGAAGATGGGGATAAGTTAATTCTACAAGGCGAACATTATGTTGTGAAGATAGATTCAC
>JAGBBI010000251.1 GCA_017938565.1 Clostridia bacterium | reverse complement strand
ATTTACCAACGAATTTATATCATCAACCGTTAAAAAACTGGTAAAGAACTGCCCACTGTTCATCTTTCGAACTATATCGCCGTAGAAACTGTTATATAGTTCAAGTGCTTGTTTAATTGATTCTTTTATTTGTTCAGTTGATTGCTGTTTTGACATTTTATTCCCCTTATGTAATTTGTATCCTTTAATTGCTTTGCCAGTTATTTATCTATGCTGACTCTGCACCATTTATAAACCTGTTTAGATATCGTCCGCTTTTCTCAAGCACACGAGCCTCTCTTTCCATATCCCTGCCTTCGGTTATAAGTGGATTGTTTTTCTCAATCCTTTCTTCTTCCATTACTCGTAAGTTGTGAAGCCATCCTATATAGTAGGTTTCAAAAGTATCAATAAGTTGCTGAATTCTTGGGTCGGCTTGTCCTCTTACTTTTAGTTGTTCATATAGCACTTCTCTAAGTCTGGCTTGGTGATGTCTTTTATATTTTTCAACCTTTGAGATGTTTGACGCAAGGTAGTTATAGAAGGTATTTGATTGATAGAATGGTTGCCCACTTATTGCCTCTAATTTCATAACCGCATCAAAAGTGTCAAGATTTGTAATTAGTTTGGTTGGGTGTTTATCTTTTCCGTAACTCGCTTTTAAAAGTGTTTCAAGCGTGCTGTGTCCAATTTCAAAACCAAGATACGGGATTATTCCATTTAGCTTTTCACCCATTCTTACATCCGCCAAAAGTGTTAATAAATCTTCTTGACATACGTCAGGTCGTGATAAACGCTTATTCATTTCATCGCTATCATTTATAATCTCTTTTAATGATTTTTCTTCACCTAATAAATCGATTGTTGTAATGTTTTCTGAAATTGCATCTATGTTTACAAGTTCGGTAACATCTTGTCCTTCTTTTCGGATTTGCAACTCGCTTAGATAATCAACTATCCCCATTCCAAAGATTTTTGCCAAATGGTTATAGTACAACTTTTGATGGTCCATAGCCTCAATTGACGATAACCTGCCGTTCTCACGAATGTTTTCAAGACTGTCGTCCGTAAAATATGGCATTCCGGTTTGAGCAATAATTGGATTAAAATCTCTAAGATACCTCATAACAACTCTTTTGCTGTCATATGGAATACGACAAATTCGCATTTTGTAATCTAATAAATCACCATAAATTCCTATGACCGCTTCCAAATCATCGGCAAGACCATTGTATGCTCTTTTAAGTTTTTCTTCATATTTTTTTAATATCTTTTCAAAATCTGCACATTCATCAGCACCACTTATTTCATCATAAAGATTATAAGTTACCACAGAGTTGTGCGAAGTTCGATTAAACATCATTCCAATAACATCGGCATCGGTCAAGACTTTATCAATGTCCTTGCGGTCTACTATTTCCCACTCTCCAGTCTCGGCATTTTGCTTTTTGCTACACTCAACCGCTTCAATATCTTTACCCATTAATCCACCAACAGTATCCATTCCCTTTGTTTCGGCGATTTCTTGTAGTCGTTGTGGTAGTTGACTTAGGAGTTCATTATATCTTGTATCATATCTTGCAATCACACTTTCAAGGCTGGCAAAAGACTTCTCAACGCCTTTTATACTTTCTTCGGCAGATTTGATTTCTGCTGTTTGTTGTTTTTTATATGACAACAAACTTTCTAATGATTTGCCTTGCTTGGTGCCAGCCTCACCACTCCCAATCGCTATTGAGAGAACTTCCCTTGAAGTCTCTTCCATTATTTCTTGAAGAGTTTTTGAATAGTTGGTGTCGGCTTTAAATTGTATCGTGTTCTTTTTGTTAATTGACTGAATTATTCTTTCTCTTTCAAATATTTGTCTTGCAAATCTTTGCCTTAACTCGGTCAATATGTCAACCGCACCTGTGCGGAATGTAAATACTTCTTTAAGTTTGGCTATTTGAATTTGACTTTCGTTTGCTTCAATCATTGCATCTAAGTACTCTCTTGCTGGGCTGTCATTTGAAAAATCAATATCTTCAAAACGATTACTTTCACTTAATACTCTTTTAATGATTGTTTCAACTATCTCAGACTGACTTCGTTGACCCTTTCTTTTGTCAACAGGTCTTGTGTACTCTTCGTGAATCAATGCAAGTAAGTTTAAACTTTCTTGAATCGACTTTGCATTATCCGACTTTATTTCCGCACCACCTTGGCAATATCCTTGAACTTCTCTTGCTTTTGTGTTTTCTTGCATTGAAAGAATTGCACTTTCAATTACACTGGTAAACGAAGCGAGTTTCATAAGGTTATCTATTAAAATTTCTTCGCTTTCGGTGTTGGTATAGTTAAAATTAAACTGCTCACCCGTTTGACTGTTTGTGAAGATTTCCACCGATTGCTTATCTGGGCGGACTGTTGTACGAGTTTTAAATTCTTTCAAAAACTCTAAACTACGTTCTATCTTGCCTTTCGATATAAGTGCTCCGTCTTGCGCTTTTGCAAAAGCCTCAAAATATAATTCATTATAAAGTTTTATTGCTCTTATAATTTGATTTTTAAAATTTTGTTTATCTTCCATATTTTTCATAATTTTTCTCTTTATAAAAATTTCCCTTATTAATCATCTTCATTAGTAATTTCAATGTCTACACCAAATGGAGTCGTATCGCAACATAGTATTTGGTTCTCTCGAGCCAAATCTCTGCCCTCGGTTATTACCTCTAAGCCATATTTCTTTCTTATCCTGTCATTGTTGTGAAGCCTTGTCAGCCATACGTGATACAATTTAAATGCATTTACCGCACCTGTTCTTTCATTTAACGTTGCGTGTCCTTTTGACGCTTCATACTCCATTCTTGAAAATCTTAAGCTTGCCATACCAAATGCATTACTCGCCAATCCCGGATTTAATTGTTGAACCATTCGGTCAAAACAATTTTGTACATAAACTTCAAAAGACGGAAGTCTTTTAATTAAATGCGGATATAACCCATGTGTCATATAATATAGCCTTTCATCCGTATCAACGTAATCGCCTATGATTTTATTTAAAGTAATTATCTCATTACGTCTACACTTTTCACTTTCAGCCTCTTCTGCGGTCGTAACAAGTTGTACCCTTGAAGCGATTTTTAATGTTTCTAGCATAAACTCATATTCAAGTGTTGGCATCATTCGGTAATAGAGTTCACGAGCCTCAGTCATTGCCATAACGTCATAAAATCTGGCGTATTCAACGGCGTCGGCAAGTGCTATTGCATTTTTCTCATATGCATTGAGAAGATTTATAAGGTTGTCCTCTCCATCGATGTATAAATAATTTGCATTAATTTCTTTAGTAATTCTTTCAAGGTTAACATAATCATCTGCTGGTTGAGTTATGTCCATTCTGACCTCAATCTCATTAAAGTAATTAATTACGCTGGTTATAAACTTAAATGGTAAAATTGCATCGAAGTATTGCTGTACATCAGGTGCACCATTCTCAACCTCATCAATTAAAGTACTTCTTATCTGCTCGGTTACTTCTTCATCAAACAACAGGCTTCCATCATATCTTGATCTTGGCTCAAAATTCTCAGCAAAAAGCCTTTGTGCATTTAAAACTCTTTCTCCAACCTCTTTGAATTTTTTACGATAATGAAGCATTTCAATGTATAAGTTTCTTACTGCATCATAACTTGTGTGAAGGTTTGCCTCCCAAGCCTTTGTGTTTCGTTCAAGGGTTTTTAAGTCCTCAATTACTTGAAAAATGTTTGTGTCTTGACTGATACTATTCTTTGTTTGTCTTTCAACTTCATCTGGACTTGGAATTGTTCGAGAAAATATCTGTAGCATTACGTGTTCATCGGTAATTTCGTGTTTCTCTTGTTCTTCTTCAAACGTTTCTTCGCCGGTATCAAGGTCTCTTGTAACCCTTCCGACCGTTCCCTCTAACAATCCTTCTGAAACACCTTCATTAGGTGCAAAGCCGACCTCGGTCTTCGCTGACAAAACCATTTTTGCGATGTTTGCTTCGTCTTCTTTGAACCTTGTTACATACTCGCTGTATTCCATTGTAGATTTTTTATAAATTTCTATAAAATCTAAGAGGGCTTGCTTTTCTTTCGTTATTTGAGAAATTTCACGTCTTCTCATCGATTGAATTTCTTTAATTGTCGCAGAAGCATCTATCTGACCATTTTTCAATAGTTCCATAATTTGGTTTTCGCAATCGGTTAGATATTCTTCCAATGTTGGCTTACTTAACGCCTTTTTTATTACTTCCGAATACATTCCAGTTAATGCTTGACATACTTTGTCGTATGCTTCCAACAGTTCTTCATAATCTTTCTTTAAGTCTTGCATTGTCCAAAGTGCTTCAACACGCATTGTTAAAATGTTAGAAATGTTTTCAATGTTTGCCTGAGTTTGGTGAACAAGTAACATTTCGTCAAAATATGCCCTTGCACTTGTCCCAGAAGAAAAATCAACTATGGCATAACGCTCTTTATCCTTTAAAACTTTCTCAATTATTGTTTCAACTGGGCTCTTATCTGTACTTGTGTGCTTTAAGTTCTCTGTCCTTGAAAGTTCTTCGTGGATTAAAGTCATCAACTCAATCGCACGCTCGACCGCTTCTCCTTCATTTCCTCCAATTCGGTTGCTTCGGCTTTTGGCATATGCCTGCATCTTTCGAGCCTTATCACTTCCTTCGATGGTAATTCTTGAACTTTCCATTACTTCTGTAAATTCTGACATCGCCATAATTCGGTCTGCAAGATAACGTTGTGCATCTCGGTCATCACCATCTCTTAAAATTCGTTTTAAGTTTAGGTTTGTTCCATCCGAATAGGTTGTAAATAATTTTACAAAATTGCTTGCTTCAACTTTTATATCTTCTTCATACAATTTTCCCTTTATCAGTCTTGAGAACGGTTCGCTGTAAAACTGTTCATAAAGCGCTAAGGCTGTTATAACCGCATTTTTTACTCTTTCCGTCCTTGATGTGATAAGTTCAAGTTCTCTTGCTTTTGCAATACGTTTACGATATTCATCTTGTTCTCTTGCAATTCTTTCAAGATAAATTTGGCTTTCAATTTGTGCAATCTTATCATCAAACCTTGCATTCGTTTTTTCATTCCAAGAACTTAAAAGTGCTTTATATTTATTATCGGCAAAAGCCTCGGCGATTTTTGATAAACTATTAAAAAGACTTTCATTCATTGGAACTGAGGAAATATTTATTCGAGTTGATAGGCCACTGAAATATGAAATAGACGCATTTACCGCAACACTTAGATTTTTGTCAATCGCTCTTTCAAGCGACAATAGATTTCTCACATTAGCCTCAACACCCTCTTGGCATACAAGCGCTCCCATTACATCTCGATAGGCGTCTTCATATCTTTTTGACCTGAATGTTGATGCAATATCGTATTTTGCTTCAAAATATGCTCGATAAATCTTTGGATGACGACGTCTGTAACCGTCTAATGTATTTAAAAATCTTAAATATTCAAGATAGGCAGAAGTTGCACCCTCTACCATACTCTTAAGTTGTTTCAACTTTAGTGGGTCGGTTGCTTTTGGATTTTCAAGTTCACTTAATGCGTAGTTAATAAACATTGCTGTATAAATTGCTGATGGTCGAGATAATCTTTGCCACGAGCCACTATCCTCTTTATCTAAAAACCACTCTTGTGCACGTCCAGACCTTGTAGCACTTGTTATGTAACTTTCTTCTGCACGATTATAAAAGTGCGACATAAAATCACGCAATACCGGAACTTGTCTTGAATCAAAATCACCATTTGCCCAGTCAACTATGCCCGATTGTTGTATCTCATCGAAAACCTCGTTTGGTATTGGCAATGCACGAGTTAATGATATAGTTGAAATATTGCTTTTCGTGTGTGTGCCTTGGTCAAGATGTCCATCAGTTAGCGAACTATCCACAAAATCGTATATACATTCTGGTGTTATTATTGAATCGTAGTATTGTTTCTTCTTGATTTGCTCAAGCGTTCGGCTTCCTGTCATTACGTAAAGCACATTACACTTTAATGTTTCGTTATAGCAAATGAAGTATGGGCGTCTTACCATACTTTTTTTACCAGTTACTTTATCGGTCTTTTCTGTCCTT
>JAGBBI010000250.1 GCA_017938565.1 Clostridia bacterium | reverse complement strand
GTTTTATTTTTTCAAAATAACATTTTCTACACACTGATGTATATCTGCTATCCCCGCCAATTTCAATTTGTGCTCCATCGGTAACAATGTTTTTATTTTTATCAATGCGAGCATTGAATATTGTTTTACTATTGCAATAACAACTTGATTTTATTTCTTCAAAACTGTCCGCAATTTCAAATAATCGTCGAGAACCAGGAAATAGTCTTGTTTTAAAATCAGTTCGTAAGCCATAACAAATAATGTTAATCCCAAAATTATCAGCAATGGCTGCTAATTCTTCTACCTGTTCTTCTGTGAGAAACTGACATTCGTCAACTAAAATCCATTTTAATCCTGTTTCACCAATTAAAAAACAACTGTCCAAATAATCACTAACAATTGTATATAAATTGTGATTTGGTGATACGCTGATACACTCCCTGTCACCAAGTGCCCTTGAATGTATTACACCCTCACCATCCCTATTATCAATGGAACTTTTGAATATTAAAAATGGGATAGAATGTTGTTGAAAATTATGCGCTGTGGCTAAAAGATGTAGACTTTTTCCACTCGACATTGTTCCGTATTTAAATAAAATTTTTCCGTGCATATAACAGTTAGAAAATATACGCCCGCATTAAAACGGGCGTTATTATTTAGAACGGCATATCGTCTTCATTTACCATAAGAGATTCTGCAAAACTTCTATCTACAGTAGCCGCTTTTGCTGCTGTTATTTCAGCATCTATCTCTTCGGTGCTTTCTTTCTTATTACCATCATACTCGTCCTTATCTACCCATACATTATTCTCTCTGTCAAACCAAGGAGTCTTCATCTGTGCTACAAGGTTAAGGTATTCGTAAGGTTTACAAGTAAACACATCCTGCCATTTCTTTGAATCGTAAATCCATTTCTTCATCAATTCCTCATTTTCCGAAAGTGGGCTTCTATCTCCGTCATCTGTGATAATTGGAGCAGATGTGATACCCTCTGTAATTGTAATAATAAGGTCTCTACCATCATAGATGTCAAGAATGTTCTCTACTCTTCCCTTTTTCTCTGCATTTTCCTTACGAAGATTAACGAGTTTAAGAATCTGATTATAAGGGTCAGTCTTGTCGTTTCTAAGATTAAATTTCCAAAACTTTACACCCTCATCTTCCTTTCCTCTTTCAATACAACGACAAATTACTGACTCTCTACTAAGATTAGCAAGAGAAATCTCCTGATAATTCTTCTTAATTACAGGGTCATCTGTTTTTGTTGACTCAGTATAAGCCTTTTTATTAATCTCACAGAAAGGACACTTTGTACCAAACTTTTCGTGGTCAATATCTGCTGTTTTTGACAAGCAAATATATGTCTTATAAGGCTTCTCGCCCGTCTTAACCATTGTCTGTGGTACTTTTACATTGTGAGTATGAACTACTACGAAAGGATTTCCTGTTTCCAAATCCATTGGAAGAAGACGAATTGTCAATGTCTTCTCTGTTTCACCGTCAGAAAGACGTGTGTTAAGATAATTCTTTGCATCAAATGCGCTTGTTTTTTTTTCGGCTGATTTATTCTGTCCCTCAACCACAAGGGAATCAAAAGTAATGTTTGGCAAATTTATAAGATTTCCCATAATCGTAAATTAAATTTTAAATTTTTATTATTAAAGTTATAATGAAATATCTTTACTTAAAGATACAAAAAAATCTTCTAAAAAACAAAAATATTGGGGCCGTATTTTTCAACGGCCCTTAATATTAAAATCCTAAAATATCACGTAAACCCTGATGTTCTATATCAAGGTCTCTTGCAATTGAATTATAGTCAGTAAAACGGTCAATATCATCTTTTGTTATCTGATATTGCATATCATCAGCACCATTGTTATCATCAGCATCACTATAATTCTCTGGAGCATAATTATTCATATACTCATTTGGTGTCATACTATATGGTGCAGACTTAGTTGAACGCATTGTCATTCTCTGCTGTGGAGTAGGAATGCGCTTTTCAAGTTCGGCCTTCATCTGTGCAGTGGCTTCGGCTTCTTGTCTATCTCTCTCTTTATTTTGTTTAATAAGAGTCTCAACAGCACCCATTAACTTTTCGAACTTTGCGTTCATCTTGTCAATTTTTTCCTCGGCCTTTTCCTGTGATTTTGTAAGGTCATCTACATCAATAACCTCATCATCAGTTTGCATAGTGTCTCCACCCATCATTGGGTCCTGTCCACCCATACCATCCATTCCCATATTAGGGTCGCCGCCTTCTGGATTAAAGCCTTCAGCCCCCTGTCCTCCATTAGGGTCTCCACCCATTGCAGGGTCGCCGCCCAT
>JAGBBI010000249.1 GCA_017938565.1 Clostridia bacterium | reverse complement strand
TGTAACGATTTCGCTAGATAGTTCAGGAGATGGACTTCATAAGCGTGGATACAGGGTTATGAATTATACTGCTCCACTAAAAGAAACCTTAGCGGCTGGGCTTGTTCAACTATCGGTATATAACAAAGAAAAAGCATTTGCAGATTTATTTTGCGGAAGTGGAACTATTCCAATTGAAGCATGTTTGTATGCTTTGAATATTGCACCAAATAAAAATAGACGTTTTGATTTTCAGCATTTTATTGGCTATGATGAGGACTTATTTAAAAAAGTTATAGCCGAGGAAGAGGCGAAAGAAATAAAGGGCTTTAAGCCTCAAATTTACGCCTGTGATATTAATCCAGAAGCAATTAAACTTGCAAAATTGCATGCGAAGTTAATTGGTGTTGAAGATTATATTACTTTTGAGATTAAAGACATGCGCGAATTTAAAAACGATGCTGAGTATGGTGTTATTATATCTAATCCTCCATATGGAGATAGGATTGGAGATAAGGAAACAATTGGTGAATTGTATAAAGATTTTGGTAAAGTTTATAAGTCTTTGCAAAAATGGAGTTGTTATTGCTTGACTGATAATATGTCGCTAGAAAAATATTTCGGTCGAAAGGCTGATAAAACAAGAAAGTTGTTTAATGCAAATATTGAATGTAAATATTATAGCTTTATGGGTCCAAAACCAGAGAAAATAAAAAACCTCTAAGAAATAAATCTTAGAGATTTTTTTATTTTTCTAGTTTTGCGTGAACAACAAAAATATCTTTAATTGCTAAATCTATTTTCAGAGATTGAACATAATTATTATCGTGATTAATATTTGCACGGAAGTCAGTTATGCCTAACGCATTAAAAGATTTAGTTAGTATAGAAAGAGATTTGTCGGCGACCTGCATTCCTTTAATTAAGCTTGAAGCATTTATCTTATTTGTAGAAGTTCCGTTTGCATTTTTGGTGATTAACTTCATTGTTCCATCGGAAAGTCCAAGAATGTCTTGCAAAATTGTAAGGTCAATGTCATTGAAATCGTAGGTCTTATCAATCGCAGTTATAGTTGTTCCGCTAAACCGTTTTTGTATTGTTCGTTTAATTGAGAGTCTGCCGTTTTCAATTGTTATAGTGGCTTTGTGATTTTTATAGGTTAGTGTATTGTATTTTGTTACGGCAGTGCTGATTGGAAGGTTTGAAAGATTTGCCACTAACTTAATTTTACCATTTGAATAACTTGTTTTTAAATCTATATTTATCTTAAATATGTCGTATGTATAAATTCCGATACTTAAAGAGCCAGAATATTTTGCATTACTCAATTTTGCTGAGTTGGTAACAGCTTTAACTGTATCAGTTGTTTTTGAGCAGTCGGTATAGTCAGAACTTGATAGTGATGATAAATATGCTTTATAATTAGAATTGTTAGGATAAATATTTGCTGAAACTGTAAGTAGATTTTCTCCAAGTTTGATGTTGTATGCATTGATTTTTGTCATTGAGTCCCTAAGAAGAACCGAGAATTCGGTATTTCCGCTAATCAAAGATAATTTTGACTTTGACGAAAAATCAATTTTTGTTATTGTTTCATCAATGAAATTAATAATGGTTTCAAAATCTACATATTGTGTGTTTGTTTTTTGAAAAAAGATATTATATAATTCGTTAACACTTTCACTTTCAAATTTTACTTTAATATCATTATATCCGAAATAGTAATATGAACCAGTGTAAAATAGTTCTATACTTGCACTATTAAGTTTTCCAACAAAAGCAAAATTATTTATAGTTGATTTTGTTTTGTTAAGTTCAACGTACGCATTGCCTTTAACAGAAAGATTATTAATTGTGCCATTTACTTCAATACTGTATTTACTTGCAGAAAGTAAGTCAATACACTTATCTATTGTTGCGATAAGGTCTGAAGCGGTTACTTGTTTAGCGTTTAAAGTCGATACTGATATGCTTTTTACCTTGTCTGTATTGTAAAGGTCGGCAGTAAATCCTTGACCATTAAAATATATTCCATCAAGATTTGTTTCATTAATGTTCAATCCAATAGTGAAAGCACCTATACTTGTATTCAGTTGAAGAGTGTTTTTGTCAATTAATGAAAGGGTAAGTTTTTCATCGAAATAGTAATCAATTAGATTTAAGCAATCATCAAGCGTAAGTGAAAGTAAGTTGTCAAAAACGTCTAGGTAAATCTTTTTGTTTGAGTACAAGATATTAATAAGAGTGTTGTCAATGTTGGCAGTTAACAAAATTTCAAGTTTGTCGTTAACAGTAAGCTCAAGGTCGATGTCGTTTGTCGCAAATGGGGTGGTCAAAGTGCCCTTGAAAGTTGCTCCGCCTTCGGTAATGATTTTAACAATACTTGCAATTATTTCGCTGTAACCATTTACGTCAACTTCGGTATAAATGGTAGTATCCAACTCAAACGGGTTTATGTTTGAATTAAGATTGATCGAAAGATTATAGCAGTCATTGTTTAAGTTGATGTTAGTTGCACTAATAAAAATTGGGACGCTTTTTGCATTCGTAATGATTTGTAGGTCTCCAACATATGGTACTGAAAGTTTGATTTTTTGTCCGCCAGATGACAAATCAGTTGTTTCCATATCGGTAAGTGCAGATTGCAAAGTTTCCATATTTAACAAATCTGAAAGATTTCCACCTGTGGAGCCATCAAAAATATTTGATAAAGTGGTTATTACATCTTCTACTTTAAAGGCAAGCCTTAAATCTGCGGTGCTAAGATATAATGTGTCCGACAAGTAGAAAGCGGTTAAATCGATTTTGTTTCTTTCAAAAGTCCCATTAAGTGAGGCTTTCAGTTTAAGTCCTTTGTCGTTAACAAGTTCAAGTCTTCCTGAAATGTTGGTTTTGCCGGATTCGCTTGTTAATTTTAGATCTCCACCCAAACTTTCTGCTGTTGTTACATTTTGTATAAGAGAAACAAGAAAATTGTTTTCATTTGCTATGATTTTTGAAGCGTTCGAGTTATTTGAGTTGTTCATTTTTGCCCAGCCTGAGTACATAACTCCGCACATGGTTCCAACAAAGCATAAAATGAACAATATTACATTAAATATTATTTTTTTAGTTTTCATATTTGCCCTCTATTCATAAACAGTTTCGTTGTGTATGGTTCCTACAAGTTCAATATTCATTCCGAACATTGGAACAGAATATTCTTCGGCCTTATCCTGGACCAAAATCCTAAACTGGTCATCAACTGTAAAAGTTAACGTTAATTTTTTAAAGTTAATTGCGGATGGCTCAATTCCAAGATTTGCAGCAATTTGTTGTGCATATGTAACAGTCCCAAGAATTGGGTCAAGTTCAATTGTAAATGTATAAAGATTGCCGTTTTTTCCATCAAATTTTTGAGACAAAACAGTTTTACTTGATACTATATAGCTGGAATTTGTGTTTGCGTACTTTCCAAATTTTTCTCTATATCCTTCCCAAGTGTATTCGTCGTATTTATCTTTCCATACAACGTTTTCATATACACCATCTTTTGTCTCGCCGTGTTGCATATTAACATTTCCACCAATTTCAAAAGTTGATTGTTGTGCAACTTTTACATAAGATGATGAGCTGACGAATACTATATGTACAGTATTTCCGTTTTTCTCGTCAAGAGTGAATGTGCCTTGCGAAACACCAAGATTTGTTTGCAAGTCTCCAGTTCCAATAGACTTATAATAATCACAAGTTTGTTGTATGCTTGCTCCAATTTGAAAAACTTCAGCTGCGGAAAACTGGTTTGGGGTTTTCCCTTGATAATTTAATTTGGTAATGTCGTCAAAAAGGTATTCTGCGTTTAAATTAGCGTATTTATCAACGATAAACTTTTTGTTCGCTATTTGCGAACCTATCATATATCCGCCTAGCACGCCAACAATGGCAACAATTATTGAAAGAAGAGGTGCTAGATACTTTTTCTTTTTTTTCATATATTATTTATAATCCTTGTCGTTTTCTAAACCAAACATTAATATAATAACATAACTATTATATATTTGTAAACAATGATTTTATAATTTTAGTGAAATTTTAGTGATATGTAGTGAGGTTTGTTGATTTGTGCTAATAGAAATCTAATTTACATCAAGTTTTTAACAAAGTTTAAAAGATTGTTAAAAAGTATGTTAAATTTATTTGCATATTTTTATGCAACTTAATATAATAAAATAAAAAGGAAAGGGGATTTTATTATGTCAAAAAGAAATAAAGTAACTGGTAATGGATTTGCTGATATCTTAGGATTGTTGGCTGAAACTATTGCGTTTTTCACAATTGTATTATATTTAGTACTTTTAATTAATGCAAACTGGGCATTTATAACAAGTGCAAGCATTATGAATGTATTGAATGTATTAAAATTTTATGCACCACTTGCGTTGCTTTTAGTGGTTGGTCTTCAAGTTACAAGTCGTCAGCCATTCTTTATAAG
>JAGBBI010000248.1 GCA_017938565.1 Clostridia bacterium | reverse complement strand
TGTCAACACTTTTTTAAAAAAAATTTTCAATTGATATTTTTTTAACAATCGCGCCCGGGCGATCTTCGGGAACATTTGTTCGTTTATAAAAGGAAAAAGAACACTTTTGTGTTCTTTTTTTAGGAAAATTATATTCTTTTTCCATCTTTATTAAAGTGAATTGGGACAAATCCTACAATGTGGACAACATAACCATTAGTTTTATTTTTTATTCTGTAATTAAAATTATTCTTAACGCAAACGCAAATGAGATTTCCAAGTTCTGTCATTGTTTTAGTCTCCTTTCTTTTTTTTCTATCTATATTATAAACGATGGAAAGGCACTTGTCAATAGTTTTTTAAAAGATATTTATTTAACAATCGACCGGCCGCGCGTATAAATATACAAAAAAGAGATTGTTTATGCAATCTCTTTCAGAATTTCGATGATGTTATCTACATCGAACGCTTGACCTTTCCACTCGTTGCGGTTTGGTTCTTCATCATCGAAAAGTATTCCGTTCTTATCGTTAACCATTGTGGATTTTGGTGTTCCATACTTTCCGATTTTAATTTCGTCAAACTGTACGCTTTTAAGATGAGTTCCAAGCCATTCGATTTTTGCATTGGTTACTTTTATATCATATTCATTGGTTGAATTTTTTGAGAGCCAAGAAACGATACCAATTTTATGTCCGTTTCTCTGTGCCTTGTTGAGAAGTCTTGCAAGCACATTCATTTTCAGAAGTGGCGTTGCTTCTCTGTAAGGACTTGCGTCCTCGTTGCGAAGTTTTGGAAGCCAATTTTCTACTGCATAGAGATTAGCGATTGTTCCGTCCATATCGAAGTAAATTGTCATTTTGTTTTCCTCTCTTTCCTTTTCTGTAATTACATTATAAACGATTTGTTTTAGGAAGTCAATACCTTTTTTATGTTTTTTTATGTTTTTTATCCGTTATTTTTTTCACAAGGCGGCCCGGGCAAACGCGAACGTATGTTCGCGCCATTGTTACCTTATTCTGTGATTGTCAACTACTGCGACCACATCGTCAAAGTAATTCGTATATGGATTGTATATGAAGTATGAAACAACTTTCTTTCCTTTCTTTACTCTTTTATTATACTTCACATAATATCCGTCTTTGCTATATCCATATTTACCTTTTGAATATGATACAAACTTTTCGATATACACAATGTGCTTACCTTTGCGGTGTTCAATTTTCTTCGCATTATATTTGTTAAGTTTGACTACTCTACAATTTGCGTAGTGTGTCTTTGCATATGTCTTTGCAATTTCATAATTGCTTGGACTTGATGCGAACGTTGGAACACAATTAAGTATTATCATTATTATGAATAGTATTATCGTTGGAAGTGCGAACGAATTGCGTACTCTCATATTCTTACCCCCTTTCTACAATTACGAGTTTGAACATTTCCTTGTTGACCAACTTCATAAATCTGTGAAGTGCCATCGCTCTGTTTGGTGTGGAAAAAAGAACCTTTCCGTCTTTTTTATATTTTACTACATACATTTTCATTTCATCTTCTCCTTTCTCTTTCTTACACTATTATTATAAGCGATGAAGAGGAATTTGTCAATACTTTTTTCAATTGATATTTTTTTTAACAAACTGACCGCCCGGGCGCCCGCGAACATATGTTCTTTTTCTGTCCAATAAAAAGGGTTAGCAAGTGCTAACCCCTTTCTCGACTAAGCGAGAGTGTATGACTTCTGCATACCCTTTCCCTTAACCTTTACGTCCTCAACAGTGAGGACACCATCAGTAACCATCTGACGGCAAAGAGCGGAGACCTTGGAAACGGAGAGGTCGAGACCGCTTGCGATTTCGCTTGCGAGGTGCGAACCATCACCGAGGAACTCTCTGATTGAAGCCTTGATTGGCTCATTCTCGATAGCCTTTTTCGATGGCTTCGAAGCTCTCTTGGCGTTGCGTTCATCGAGCTTCACGATTTCAGCCTTAGCCTTTTCGATAACCTCATCATTCAGCTCACCATTAACGATTGCGTTGAAGAATTCTCTGTTTGTCATAGTACATTTTCCTTTCTACTGACTTGGGTTTTGTTTTTCTTTGTGATTATATTGTAGCAAACTTTTTAGTGTTTGTCAAGGGGTTTTGAAAAGTTTTTTCATTTTTTTTCGATGTCCTCTCCGTATGAAATTCCTTTAGGCTCATCATACGCGTGTGGGATTTCCACTCCGAAGAGATTTCTCTCGATGGTCGTCATCTCCCCTTGACAATATAAGTATAGCAAATCTATATAGGAAAGTCAATACCTTTTTTGTATTTGTTGACGTACAATCGTGTTAATTTTTTCACAAAGTCGCGCCCGGGCCAACCGAACATATGTTCGATTTAGATCCGCGCAATAAAAAACTTCGACTAACAGTCGAAGTCGTAACAACCCATATATGGGTTGAACCCGCATTCGTCGACGTCGGGTTCGTAGTCGAAGAAATCTTCATCGACCTCGACCTCTTCCATAGTGACGGCGTATTCCATTACATCAAGTTCACACATCAGCATTGTTTTTCTCCTTTCGGTTCTCCTTTACTATGTCTATATTATAACCCATTTTCGACAACTTGTCAATACCCTTTAAAAAATTTTTTTGCTCGGTTTCTGTTGCCAAGTACCGAGGAACTCCGAACTTATTCAGTAGCGAGGACGTACTCCATAGCAATCCTTGTAGAGGTCAGAGTAGATTCCCCAATCCATTGGGTCATTACTCTCGCACGCTCTGAGGTATGCTCTGTGCATATCTTCCCAAGCAGTGCGCTCGTCTTCGATTGCCCTGAGATTCTCTTCAAGGACTGCGATAGTCTCTTCGGAGAGATGGCATACACACCCTCTAATGGTGTATTCGCGAAGCATTCAATTGTCTCCTTTCTTTATTGTATCTATATTATAGCATGGATTGGTTACCCTGTCAATAACTTTTTTAAACTTTTTTAAATTTTTTCAACGAGAGAGGATTACCAATCCTCTCTCATTGCTTCGAGTCTAAACTCGAAGTCCTGGGTATCAACCCAGTTGACGATGTCAACGCCAGTGTTGACATCCATCTCGCCACGGTGGGCGAGGAACGCGATGATGGAATTCGCAACCATATCGCGCATTTCTTCTGTTGTAAGTTTCATACCGAACCTCCTTTCGGTTACTTTTATCTTACAGTATTATATTACCACATCGCCCTGACCATTGCAACCCCTTTTTTAAAATTTCTTTGTATTTATATCCGTACAATCGCGCCGGCCGGGCCATCCGCGATCCGGACCGGCCGCCACAATGGCCCTACAAGGCCGAAATTTGCCCTATAACGAAAGAAAAGGTCTTAGGCGACCTTTTCTTCGAACCACTTAATCATTTTCGATGTAGTCTTAATTCTGACCTTTGTAGAGTGTTTGTCCCACTTTGCGAACTCGTTTATGAACTCTCTGAACTCGTCCATATTCATATTGTAGATTGTAACTTCATCGTCTATGATTACTACGTAATCTACGTTTGTGGAGTGTGTTCTTTCGAAGTACCTTGCGAGGAAGTCATCTTTGTTGTCAGCGAGTTTCTCATCTGTAAGTCCGCATCCGTTCGACTTGATTGATGTCTTTGTTTCTTCGATGTCTGAACCTTTATCAAATGGAGTGTTTGCATCTTTGACCGCTTCGAAACCTCTGATGACCTTGCAAACTACTTCGGAGAACTCTCCGCCATTCTTATAAGTGTCCTCGCCTTTGATGAGGTAGTGACTACGTGGATGATTTGCATCGTAGATATAACTGATTGGCATTGGTGCGATTGTCTTTGTCATTGTTCTGTTTCCTTTCTTTCGTCTCTTTATCTTACAATAGTATATTACCATACATACAATGCCCTGTCAACCCCTTTTTCAAATTAATTTAAATTAATTTTACGTTAGTCTTCTCTAACTTAAAAAATGGCGCCACTTCATTATACCATTTTTTGGTGTGGTTTGTCAATAGTTATTTTTGTTTTTCTTTGTTTTTTTTCGGCGGCCGATCCGACCGATCGGCCCGGGCAGTATTGCGAAAACGTTTTCGCTAGTTTGCAACTATGCTGAGATAGTATTTTTTCGGAATAGTTGACTGAACGAAGTTTCAACGGTTTGAGGGTCGAAAATCACCAACTATTCCTTAAAAACTAATTTTCGGAATAGTTGGGAGAGTACGTTGCGAAAACGTTTTCGTAGACAGGGTCGATCTTTCGAACGTATGTTCGTCGAGTGCGCGCGGTCGTTCGTGTTCGCGCATAGACTAAACCATTTGAATCAAGAAGTTGACCGCGCGCTCTCTACGAAAGACAAATAAAAAGGGTCTGTGTGACCCTTTCGTTTTAGAACTTCGGAAAACACTTTCCCTTTTTACAATCCCATTGGTGCATATTTTTGGTGTACTTCTTATGCGTCTTAAGGCAAGCGAGGAAGATTTCCATTTCTATTTTGCTATCTTCGAGTGCGGTATGTTCTTCTTTGTAACTTGCATCATTGATTAGATAAGCGTACATACTTTCGGCAGTAGTCGCACAAGTTTTACCACTACGAGATTTAAAACCATTCTCTCTACAGAACTTTGCATATGATTTTTTATGTGCGATTGTCTGAAGTGCCATTAGATAAATGTCGATGAACTCTCTACCTTCTAAAAGACCTTTACAGAATGTTTTTACATAGTCAAAACCTGTATTATATGCCATTACATATTTTACGTTGTAATAGTCGCAAATGGCGTTTATAAGTGCGAGTGCGTGTTCTTCTGTGTCTATGATAGTAAAAGTACCATTCTTGAGACCCTCTTCATAAAGATGAAAATTCTTCTTTGCATAATCATCATCTTTAATCTCATCGTAGTGTTCCATAATCAAAAGGTTAAAACTACCAAGAACTTCGCCTTTCCTATCGTGTACAAAACCTGCGGAATGATATGTTCCCGTTGGATTAGATGCACCGCCTACAGTTTCATTGTCAAGTGTTAAATAAATGTTTTTTCTCATTGGTTTATTATCTCCTTTCATTTGACAATTAAAGTATACCAAATGAAGAGGGACTTGTCAACCCCAAATCAAAAGTTAATTTTTTCACAAGCAACTGCCCGGGCGCGGTCGAACATATGTTCGTCTTGTTCGCAAATAAAAAAGGGTTGACTTATTGTCAACCCCTTTGAGAAAGACTACTCTGCGAGTGCGTAACCCTTCATCTTTCCTCTCTTTGGCACTTTTACCTCAGTGACCTCAAGACCTTCAATCTGTCTGAGAAGTGCGCTTGCCTTCTGCGTTGAAATTCCAACGAGTTCACCGATTTCAGAAGCAACCTTTGGCT
>JAGBBI010000247.1 GCA_017938565.1 Clostridia bacterium | reverse complement strand
TCATCAATCCATATTGTATGGTATCATCTCTTTCATCTATATATGTCATAGTATCTCCTTTTAAACAGACTTGTTAATTATATCATCTATAATCTATTTTGTCTAGAATATTTTGTTTTTAATTTTTGCAAACTTTTAAAATTTTTGCAAAATATTCAGGTATTTCACTTGTGAATGTCATTATTTCTCCACTTTCTGGGTGAGTAAACGTTAACTTCCTTGCGTGTAAAAGTTGCCCAGCAAGTTTAAATTTTTGCTCCTTAAATCCATAAGTTTTGTCGCCAACTATTGGATGGCCAATATATTTTGAATGAACTCTTATTTGATGCGTTCTTCCTGTCTCGAGATCGAACTGCATAAAAGTGTAATTATTAAATCTTTCAAGAACTGTATAATGTGTAACCGCAGGCTTCCCCGATGATACAACTGCCATTTTCTTTCTGTCATTCTCACTTCTGCCAATTGGTTCATTAATTGTACCGCTATCATTCTTTACAACGCCCTCAACCAGTGCAACATATTGACGCTTGCATGATTTTACAGCGATTTGTTTTGCCAAATCAAAATGTGCTTTATTATTCTTTGCAACCACCAACAGCCCACTCGTGTCTTTATCAATTCTATGAACAATACCGGGTCTTACAGCTCCACCGACATCACTTATATTCCCATTAAAATGATACAGTATTGCATTAACTAATGTTCCTGAATAATTGCCCGGTGCCGGATGAACCGTCATTCCTTGAGCCTTGTTGATTACAGCCAAATGCTCGTCTTCATATACAATATCTAATGGGATATTTTCTGGATTAGCCTTTATTTCATTTTCAAGTTCGGTGAAGTCAACCTCATCTCCTAGTTTCAAAGATCTTCCCGCTTTTGAGCACTCGCCGTTTATCCTTGTTTGTCCTTGTTCAATTGATTTTTTTATCTGAGATCGTGTAACATCTTGAATTTGCTCATTTAAAAAAACATCCAACCTTTTCCCAATATTTTCTTTATCTACAATAAGTATTTCTCTCATAGAAATATAATTTTCTCCTTATATTCTTCTAATCGGCGTTTGATTTAAATTTGTGCATAAATATAATGTAAATGCACAACATTGCCGTACCAACACAAATTGCCACATCGGCGATATTACAAATAAAACCAAAGGGCTCTAAATATAAAAAATCTCTTACTGAACCAATAAAATATCTGTCTATAAAATTCCCAAGTATTCCGCCAGCCAAAACCCCAAGCGTCAATTTAAAAAAAATCGACTTGGAAAATTTGTTTGTAAATAGAAAAATTCCAATTATAAATAAAACTATAGTAGTAAATATTATAAAAAACACTCTTGCCCCGCTTAACATTGAAAATGCAGCACCATCATTCAACGTTGGCACATTATATAAAACATAAGGTATATAAGTGAAACTCACATCCATTAGAAGTATTTTCGTCAACTGATCTGCCGTCACAACTATTAGACATATAACCAAAGATAAAGTAATTATCATTAATCCTCCAAACAATGTTTTAAATATATTTCAATTTCTTTTCTGACTAAAGCATTTGATTTGAAATCATCAAAAGCAACAAATCCGTGCCTACCCATCCCAGACACCTTGTCAAAAAAACACTTTTGCACATCTACTCCATTTTCAATCAACTTATTGCAAAACACAAGAGATTGACTTTCGTGCAACTTATCAATCTCACCACTTGCAATAAATGTCTTGGGAAAATCCGATGTAATATAGTTAATTGGCGAAAATTCTTTCATTTTATCTTTTACCAAATAATCTTGTTTCATCGAATTTCTTATAAAAAACTCAATTGCAGGAAACTCTGAGGTCAATACACTTTCCAAGTCATAAACGCCATAAAATAACAATGTCCCAGAAATCGTCAAGTCTTCGTTTTTTATTTCAGGATAGACCTTTTCTAACATTCCAGACGAAGCGAGCCCCGCAATTAATGCTGAAATATGAGCCCCTGCCGAGTCTCCAGCAAGAAAAATTTTATTTTTATCAATACTATAATTATATTCAAGATAATCTTTTGCCTTGATAATC
>JAGBBI010000246.1 GCA_017938565.1 Clostridia bacterium | reverse complement strand
GTTTACGGTTATGTGTGCTTTGATAAAGATTTTTATCTTTGTTATTAGTATTGTTAACTCAGTAATTTCACAGTTGGGTAATATGTTGTCAGATATTGGAGACACTGGCTTTTTTAAGGGTAAATTATGGCGAACATTGGGCATTGACCCGTGGTATCCATTTAAACATTTGTATCAGAAATCGACAGAACTTTCTATGAACGTTCTTAAAGAGGGGTTATGTCCTGATTTGGAAAATTGGTATTTTGCACCTATGTTTAAGCAAAATTTGTGGTCCCCAAATAATAGGGTACCTCCTGGATGCACAAAATACGACCTTTTAAAACAAACACTTAATAAGTTACGCGAATCGTATGCGGATGAGGACCCAACTTCGATTGACTATCAAAATAATGAGGAGAGAGATAGCGGAGAGGAACCAATTTGTTTAACAATTCATACTGATTATCTTATATCTTGTGTAGAAATGAATCTTGCAATGGAATATAGGGTTATCAATTTTGACTTTTATAATGATTGGGTTAATGGAACCATATATTTCCCTCGTTTTATGAGATATATAAGACCAAAGAAAAAGTTTCTTGGTATTACATTTTTACGCTCTAAGGTAAAAGGCTGTATGGATGACCCTAAGATATTCTCTAAAACAAGAAGGTACACTCAACAGTGTGCCCTTGGGTTTAAAAATAGGGTTATTAATGAAAGTGGGGTATTTACGGAGGTAGAAAATCCAATAGCCAAAAAATCAAATATAAAGGCCGCTAATAATCTGCATAAACAAAGAGGACTATCCCAAAAAACAATTTTTGGAAAAAATGGTGGCATATGCCACGAGCATTCTACTTTAAGGGGACAATATGTTTATTATATGAAACCTTGTGAATGGACGCTCGGCACTTCACCAGAAGCAAGAAAAGTAAATTTATTTGCTACTGATATTATACTCTTAGGAAGTCTTAATGATTGTGATTTAAATGGTGTTCCACAAGCATATAAATACCTTTCAAGTACATCTTATATTATGCCAACAAATTTGGCGTTAACTAATATGGAAAACAACGGCCACTTATATGCTATGGGTAATGGTGTTATTTGTACGGGAAAAGCCCAATTAACTGAAAACGATGTTAAGACGGGTAGTAAAATAACAATTGTTAACCCAAATGATGGTTTAACCGCAGAAATTGTAGCATTTAGTGGGGCTCAAGATTCTAATTACGATGTTCGATACGACGGTAAAGAATTAAGTGATATTATTGCTTTAACGGAAGCCGCAGGTATTGCTTGGAATTATACAGGCCCCGGCCAGGGTGATATGGACGCTGAAAAATTCTATTACCCCGGTGGCCACTTCCTTGGCTTAAGTTGTGTTAATTCGCAAACAAATATTAAATCTTGTATAAACCTCTCAAGAATTTGTGAGGTTGGGGCGAATATGTCTCAAAGAAAAGAGGATATTTCAAAAATAGATTCTGATGGTAATGTTACATACACATACACTGCTCCAACTGGGTTTATCTCAGGTGATGATATTGTTGGAGAAAACTTTAGAACAATGTTTGCCACAATGAATCATAATCGTCTTATTGCCACAAAAACGAACCCAACAACAGGGTATAAAATGTATAATTTTGACTTTGTTAAACCAACAAATTTTGATGGGGCATTTAAAAGCGTTACCAATAGTGACAAAAGTAAAAGTTTATATAATGGCAAAGTGGGTGTACCGGAAGAAGATAAAACAATATGGGAAAAAATAGGTATTGATTATAATGCCGATTCGCGTCCTGACCACGACCAAAATGAATATGTGAATACACAGACAAGAACAATAGAGGATACTAGTATTGATTATTACCTATATCGTTTTGGGCTTAACTATACTGACTTGAAAAAAAAAAATCAAAATCATCAACGTATTTT
>JAGBBI010000245.1 GCA_017938565.1 Clostridia bacterium | reverse complement strand
TGGATGGTTGACCATTCAGCACAAGTGATTGCCGTTTTTAACGGAGAAAAAGGTGGAACGAAGAACACCATTGATTATGCAAATAAACACTCTATTCCCGTATATAAAATATAAAAGACACCTAAAATCGACAAATTAGCGTCAAGTTATTGACGCTGAATGTAATTTGTGCTATAATGTTATCTTAGAATGGTATTTGTATACCCACTGAATGATGGAGGGCATTATGGTTAATTACAATGATTTTAGATTGTGGCTTGACACAACAACCGAATACACCAAGGCAACCAAGAGTAACATTATATCTCGGTTAAGAAGAGCAGATAAAATGTTGCCTTTGATAAATGAACCAGATTATATTTTAATGCTGTCTCAAAATAGCTAATTTAACAGCCTTTCAGTTAATGTTAAATCTCAACTTCGCCGTTCAGTAAAAATATATTTCGAGTATTTGGAAAGCGAGGTTAATGAGAAATAATTATGGGAAATAATCGAATCAAAGCAATTTCTCTGTTTGCTAACGTTGGTATTGCTGAAGCATACCTATCCGAAATAGGAATTGATGTGGTAGCAGCCAATGAAATAGACCCCAAGCGAGTTGCTTTTTATGAACACGTTTACCCCGGTGTAAACGTAATAGAGGGCGATATTACTACCGAAGAAGTCAAAACTAAACTTGTCGCTATCGCCCAAAAGGAAAATGTGAGTCTTATATTAGCAACACCTCCATGCCAGGGTATGAGTACAGCCGGCAAAATGGATAAGTGGGATGTTAGAAACACCTTGATTTGCCACGCAATTGATATGGTAAAAAGGATTAAGCCAAAGTATGTTTTTCTTGAAAATGTACCACAGCAACTCACAACAAAAATTAATTATAATGGCAAAATTATGTATATCCCCGAATATGTCCAAGCGGAACTTGAGCAGGATTACATTTTTAACGATGACAAAAAGATAGAAGCATCCGATTATGGTGTTCCTCAATATCGTGAAAGAGCAATAATGTTACTCGTTAGAAGAGATATAGGTAAACAATGGGTTTTTCCCGAAAAAGGTACTGCTGTCACATTAGAGGAAGCTATCGGGAAATTGCCATCCCTTGACCCGGAAGTATACGACATTCCTTATGAAGAAATGCTTGAGATTTTTCCTGATTTTGAAAAGAAAAAGGAAAAAGGGTTAAAAGTATCTAAATGGCATTATCCACCAAAACACATCAAACGCCAAGTATTAAGTATGATGCATACCCCTACTGGGCAGACCGCTTTCGATAACATTGATATTTACAAGCCACGTAAAAAGAACGGAGAACTTGTGAATGGTTTTAGAAACACATATAAACGTCAGAATTGGGATAGACCTGGCACCACGGTCACTATGTACAGCAGAGAAATAAGCTCTCAAGGTAATGTCCATCCAGGTCGATATATTGGTAAGGATAGCGAAGGATATGACTTGTATTCTGATGCCAGGGTTATGACAATATATGAACTGATGATAATGTCCTCCTTGCCATCGGATTGGAATATTCCAAGCTGGGCTTCCGACCATTTCATTAGGTGCGTTATTGGAGAAGGAATACCTCCGCTACTTGTTAAAAGAATAATGGAGCAATTAAAGGAGATAGAAAATGGCTAAATTAAAAGGACTCTCTTTATTTGCTAATGTAGGTGTAGCCGAGGCGTATTTTAATGAAATCGGTGTTGACATTGTGTTAGCAAATGAGTTGTTAAAAGAACGTGCTGCATTTTATTCAGCGGTTTATCCAAACACAGAAATGGTATGCGGCGATATAACTGACGAAGCACTTCGGGAAGGCTTAATTCAAAAAGCGAAAGACAAGGGCGTCGACTTTATCATTGCAACACCGCCTTGTCAAGGAATGAGTAAACTGGGGTCTATGGACCCACACGATGTGAGAAATCAGTTAGTGTATTATGCGGTAGATGTAATCAAGGCTGTAAAGCCCAAATACATCTTACTTGAAAATGTACCACAAGCTTTAATAACGAAAATCAATGTTGACGGAAAGACGATGCTTATTCCCGACTACTTAAATCAAGAGTTGGGTGATATTTATAACATTAATGCTGACCAACGTGTTAAGGCAATGGACTATGGTGTACCGCAAATGCGCCCACGATGCATTTTCCTGTTTGCAAGGAAAGACACTAATATATTGTGGGATTTTCCAAAAGCAGAAGAAAAGGCTGTTACCCTAATGGAAGCATTAAAAGGGATTCCGTCTTTGGACCCGCTTTTAAGAGAAGGATACGAAGAGACAATAAAGATGTTCCCAGACTTTGAGGCAAAAAAAGCTATAGGGCAAAAACTCTCTAAATGGCATTTTCCGCCCACGCATAGCAAACGACATGTAGAGTGGATGATGCACACACCGTCGGGAACATCCGCAATATACAATGAGGACTATTATCCAGTAAAAGCAAATGGAGTACGGATTTCGGCACACGAGAATCAATATAGGAGACACAGTTGGGATAAGCCGTGTAGAACTATTACGCAGAACAACGGTGTCATCAGTTCATTGTGTTGCGTTCATCCGGGATATGAAATAGCGGGGACTAATGGAGAAAAACTATACTCTGATGCAAGAGTGTTTTCAATATACGAACTTCTAATCGTATCTTCGTTACCAACAGACTGGCCAATTCCAAATTGGGCAAATGAAAGCTTGATTAGACACGTTATTGGTGAAGGAATACCACCATTACTTGTCAAAAAAATTATGCTTGAACTTATTAAGCAGATATAATGAAGGAGGTTTCTTATGGCTAAAATAGTT
>JAGBBI010000244.1 GCA_017938565.1 Clostridia bacterium | reverse complement strand
AGAAAAGGAATTATAAAAAACAAACAGAGACTTGACAAGGGTGTTTGTTAAATGATACAATAAACTTGTAACTTATACCATACCAAAACAAAATAGGTTACTAAAATAATGGTAGGATTTGTTCCTATCCAGTAAGTGACTGCCAGAGATGGCAGTCTTTTTTATTGCAAAATTTGTTAACATATGTTATTATAAATACGTTATTACAATAAAGGGGTTGATATATTATTATGTATAAGCGTTATAGAATTGGATTAGATATTGGCATTGGAAGTGTTGGTTGGGCAGTTCTTGAGAATGATATTGAAAGTGAAGAACCAATCAGAATTTTGGATTTGGGAGTAAGAACTTTTAATCCGAATGAAGTATCGAAAACTGGAGAAAGTACGGCAAAGTCAAGGCGTGAAAAACGTGGACTTCATAGACGTACAAGGCGTAAGGCATTCAGGATTGAACGTGCTAAAAAATTAATAAACGCTAGTTTAGGCGTTGATTCGGATTTGGTGTTGCAAGAATTTAGAAATGTAGATGTTTATGAACTGCGAGCAAGGGCATTAGATGAAAAAATATCTAATGAAGAACTTGCAAGGATTATTTTGCATATTTGTAAAAGACGTGGTTTTAAAAGTAATCGAAAGAATGTCGCAGTTGGTGGAGAAGAAGGCAAACTTAAGAAAGCAATTAGTGAAAATATCGATTTCATTGAAAAAAATGGATATAGGACTATTGGTGAAGCGATTTTTAAAGATGAAACAAGATTTAAAGATGTCGTCTGTGGAAAAGTTGTGTATAATATAAGAAATCATTCGGGCGACTATCGAAATTGTTTTCAGAGAAAAGATTTGGTTAATGAATTAAAAATGATTTTAAATAAACAAAAAGAGTTCAATTCATTGGTTACCGATAATTTTATTGAAAAGATTGTTGAAATTTTTGAAAGACAAAGGAATTTCGACGAAGGTCCAGGGGAGCAAAGCCCATATAAAGCCGATTTTGAAGTGGGAAATTGTACATTTATTGCAAGTGAAAAAAGAGCACCGAAGGCGTCATATACTTTTGAATATTTTAATGCTTTGTCAAAAATTAACAATCTTAAAATTGGTGATGATAAATTAACTATTGAGCAAGCACAAATTTTGTACGAGTATATTAGAGAAAAGGAAAATTTAACTTTTGAAAGAGTCAGAAAACTTTTAAATGTACCAGAAGACAAATTGTTTAATTTGTGCAGATATCAAGTTAAAAATAAGAAAGGTGAAGAAGAGTTAACTGGTTCAGAATTGATTGCAAAATGTGAAAAGACAACTTTTGTTTCAATGAAAAATAGTTATGCAATAAAGAAAGCGCTAGGAATAGAGTCTTCTTATAAAAATATTGAGTTGATTGATGAGATTGCATTAATGCTTTCAATGTATAAAAGTGATGCAATAATTGAACAATATATGTCAACAAGCGAAAGATTAAATACATTATCAGATGAACAAAAGCATGCGATTTCAAGTCTAACTTTTGACAAGTTTGGTTCGCTTAGTATTAAAGCGATGAGGCAAGTAATTCCATATTTGGAGCAAGGTTTAAGATATGATCAGGCTTGTAAAATGGCAGGCTTTAACCATAGTAGTTTTGAATGTGAAAAACAAAAATATTTAAAAGGCAATAATATCGACGAGGCTCTTAAGGATATAACTTCTAATGTTGTAAAACGTTCGGTAAATCAAACTCTTAGAATTGTTAACGAAATAATTAAAAAATATGGTTCACCTCAATTTGTAACTATTGAACTTGCAAGAGATATGTCAAGAACTCGACAACAACGCAATGATGTTGAGAAAAGGCAAAAGGTAAATGAAGATGAAAATTCTAAGGTTAGAGAGATTTTGGCAAATGAGTATGGAAATCCAAATCCTTCAAGATTGGACATTTTAATTTATCGATTATACAACGAACAAAATTGCCGATGTATGTATAGTGGTGGAGAAATAGAGTCTTGCAGGTTATTTGAACCGAACTACCTTCAAATTGACCACGTTATGCCGTTCAGCAAAAGTTTGAATGATAGTTATAACAATAAGGTCTTAGTAATTGCTGACGAAAATCAAAATAAGGGGAATAGGACACCTTTTGAGTTTTTTGGAGATAATGAAGCCAAGTGGAATAACTATGTACAACGAGTAAAACTTATCAAAAACAAAGAGAAGCAAAGAATTTTGCTAAAGAAGCATATAACGCAAGAAGACCAAGATGAATTTATAAGTAGAAACTTAAATGACACTAGGTATATGTCAAAGTTTTTACGAGAACTTTTTGATAAGTATTTGCAAGTTTCGCCAAGTAACAAATATAAAAAGCAAATTAGAACGGTAAATGGAGCGGTTACAAATTATCTTCGTAAATGTTGGGGTATAAATAAATATCGTGAAGATGGCGATATTCATCATGCTATTGATGCTTGCGTAATTGCGACTGCGGAAGAAAAACAAATTCAAAGAATTTCGACATTTAATAAGTTTAAAGAGTCCTTCAAGCAAGACGAGAAAAACGATGTGTTTATCAATCGTGTAACTGGCGAAGTGATGACAAAAGAACAAAAGGAAGAATATGAAAATGAAAAAATCAAACTATTAAGCGAAAAATT
>JAGBBI010000243.1 GCA_017938565.1 Clostridia bacterium | reverse complement strand
TGTAGAAGCTGTTTTAAACCAATTTGCCGATTTGTAACAACTTAATATCTATAATACAAAGCGATAATTCGGAAGCTTATTTGAGTAAATAAGTTGTTAATTGTTGACTTAATGTTGAGGGTTTTGTTTTGATAAGTAATTGCTTATGGTTGAACTTTAATCGTAAATGTTTCACGTGAAACATTTACGTGATTCGATATGAAAAGGGTAAAAATTAATACTACTAGATTGAAGACATATTAGGCTTAATTTTCTTTAAGGTATTGTGAACAATAAAAGAATGTTTCACGTGAAACATTCTTTTATTACTGTTTAAATATTAAAGTTTTGAATGATTGATATTATAATCTGTTTTGTATCCAGTCAAAAATCATTCTATTAAAGTCAATATTTTTGTCAATTATGTTAAACATAAACCTGCTTATTGGTCCAGCTATTAAAGAAGAGTCTATTGTATTATAAAATTCTTGGAAAATAATAACATTTCTAAAAATCGAAAGTATTAAACATATGCCAAAAACATACATAAAGCTTCGCAATACTCCAACGATGCCGCCAAAGGTTCGGTCAATTTTTGAAACAATACGTGTAGAGCGTAGTATGTGTTTTTCTATTTTGTTAATTATGAAAATTATAAGATAAAGCAATAAGAATATTATAACAAAACATGCAACTATTAGAATCAAATTTTTTAAAGCTTCGCCAACAAGTTCGGCAAGGGTTATTGACTCAATGTCGGAAATTGAGTCGGGTGTTATGTTTAGCGCAGAACTTAACAATCCTCTGAACAGCTTAGGAACTCCGCTGTCCCCAAGTGAGTTTTTAATAAAGTCATTTAAACTTTCATTAGGTATTGTTTTTAAGTTGGTGTTAAAACTTTCTGATAGCCCGCTGGCCCATGTTGAATATGTATCGAACATATGTTCGTCTATTTGCGTTGCGCTAGATATCCATTTAGAAATTGGCTTACACAATATAAATGAAATAATCAATTTAACAGTTAGTCCACAGAATTTGGTTAAAGATCTGAAGAACCCACGCCATACTCCGACCAGTATACATATTACTAAAAAAATTAAAAAAGTAGCATCAATATAAGTGAACATATATATTCTCCTTTGTTAGATTAATTTTACCATTATTTGGATATAAATAACAATGAATTTTAGGTGAAATTTTAAAATTGTCGTGTAAATTTATTGAATATAATTTTATAATATGATAATATATTATATATTGAAACATTATAAATTGGAGGATTAATTTCTTTGGAAAATAGAGAACAGCAAAACAACGATTTTCAGTATAGGCCACAAAAACCCAGTCTATTAAAAAATGTAATAAGTCTTTTACTTTTGGTTAGTTTTATAGCGTTATTATTTTTTGTAACGACGATAACAGCAAAAACAGTAATTGACGGAGATCAATTCAAACAAGATTTGTATGCAGGTAAAATCGACTATATAGTTTGTACGGAAAATAGTATTCAAGTTTACTACAAGGAAGATGCTGGCGGTCATGTGTACTATATGGGAGCAAGGGCTAGAGATAATGCAGTCAATTATATTGATGAATACAATGAGGCGTTTCCAGATGGCAGTGAGTTTAGAGTCGGCTGGATAGATGAGGTACAATCATCGTTCTCTTGGTTTTATATTTTATACCCAATACTTTTGATAGGTGGAGCATTCTTAATAATTTCATTTTTTACTCGTCAAATTGGTAAAAGTAATCGCCAATCAATGGACTTCACAAAAAATAGGGCAAAAATTGCACTTAGCACGGTTAGGTTTAGTGATGTGGCAGGCGCGGAAGAAGAAAAAGAAGAAGTAAAGGAAATTGTTGAATTTTTAAAGAATCCGCAAAAATTTACAAATATGGGTGCAAGAATTCCAAGGGGTGTTCTTTTAGTGGGACCTCCGGGGACAGGAAAAACATTACTCGCAAAAGCAATTGCCGGAGAGGCAAATGTGCCATTCTTTACAATAAGTGGTTCAGATTTTATGGAATTGTTCGTTGGTGTTGGTGCAAGCAGGGTTAGAGATTTATTTGATAAAGCAAAAAAGGCAAGCCCTTGTATTGTGTTTATTGATGAAATTGATGCAATAGGTCGTCAGCGTGGAACTGGCATGGGCGGAGGAAATGATGAAAGAGAACAAACTCTTAACCAATTGTTAGTTCAGATGGATGGATTTGAAACAAATGAGGGAATAATTATAATTGCAGCGACTAACAGAGCGGATATTTTGGACCCAGCACTTTTAAGACCTGGAAGGTTTGATAGGCAAATATATATTCACGTACCAGATGTAAAGGGTCGTGAAGAAATTTTAAAAGTTCACGCTAAAGGCAAAAAATTCGATAATGATGTAGATTTTAAGCAAATAGCCAGAGTTACTAGTGGATTTACTGGTGCTGAAATAGAAAATTTATTAAACGAAGCAGCAATTCTTGCGACAAGAGATAATAAAACTTCTATTTCTATGAAAGATATAACAGAAGGTATAGATAAGGTTACAATGGGACCTCAAAAAAAGAGCCGTGTTGTAACGGAAAGAGATAAAAAGATAACGGCATATCACGAAGCCGGACATGCAATTGTTGGTCGCTTAGTAAAAAATAGTGAACCAATCCATGAGGTATCAATCGTTCCAAGAGGAAATGCCGCGGGATACACAGTATCACGACCTGAAAATGATGATACCCATATTACAAGAACCAAATTGCTTGATACAATAACAATGATGTTATCGGGAAGAAAGGCAGAAGAAATTTTTCTTGGAGACTATACGACTGGGGCATCAAATGATATAGAGCGTGCAACAGCTATTGCAAGGAAAATGGTTGTAGATTTTGGAATGGGTGAAGAGACTGGTTTGATGCATCTTGGAAGTGAGAATTCTTATTTCTTTGGTAAAGATTATGTAGAAAGAACAACTTACAGTGAACATTATGCTAGCATTATTGATAATGAAATTAAGAAAATATTAACGACTTGCGAGCAAGAGTCTGCACGTCTTATAAACGAGAACAAGAATAAACTTGAAACAATGGTAAAAATATTACTTCAAAAAAATACAATTTATTCAAATGAAGTCGATTTAATTATGGAAGGTAAGCCAGAGGAAGAAATATTGTCTGTAATTGAAGATAGCGATTTGTATGTTAGTGCAAATGATAATAAGGAAGATATTGAAGAAGATGTGGGCGAAGATGGCTTAAAGTCAAATATTATAAAGACTCCGAAAAAAGAAAAGACTTGCGAAGATAAAGACAACAAAGATAAAGAAATCGAAGTATTGCCATCTAAACAGATTTCGGAGACAATGGAAGATGCAATTTCAAACAAGTCAAAAAAGACAAAGAATACTAAGGATAAAAAAGACTAATTATGAAAAATAAAATATTTACTGCAATAATAATTTCCATGACGTTAATAATGTCGGCAAGCTTAATAGTTTTTGCAGGATTACAGACGAACACAAAGTTGCCGATAAAAGAAGATCCAACAAAGATTACAGTTTATTACCGGTCTCAAAATGAAACTTTAAGTTATTCAGCTAGTGATAGTGAATATGTTGAAATATTAAAGTTGTATAACGACTCGTTTAAAAAATCTTATTTGAATCAGATTACAACAAGTCAGTTCTTAGGAAAGGGAATTTCTGAAGCTACCGACCAAGCTGGATGGGATGATCAAAGTAAAACAAAAGGTTTATATATTGAATTTTCATACGAAAAAAATCAACGACTTGTAATAAGCAGAAATGGCAACACAAGACAGATTTTTATTTCAAGTATAATACTTGAATTAACACAAGATAAGAATGTTCATAAAATATATATTCATTATGCGCAAGAAGGGAAATATAACAACAAAGAAGCTTCTGGTGGTGAGGATATATATCCTCTAACAACAGAAGGAGATACAAGAGAATTATATATTTACCTAAGAGGGTTAATAGATGAAAAGAAAAATAGCTAATGTAACAACAATTTTAGCGTATGGAGCGCTTTTAGCATCGGTTGTTTTGGCAATTATAATGCTAATAAACTTCTATAAATTGGCCTCGGTTGATGTGCTGGAGACAACTGGAACAAATATACCTCTTTCGGTCCAGAATGCAATAAATGAGGCCAACGGCAACGCCGTATCTCTACGTAAAGAGTATCAGTCGGTTATATTTGGGCTTATTCAACCAGTGTGTTATACATTGTTTTCTGGATTTGTTTTATTGGTAACCGGTCTAGTATTAAAAATGGAACCTAAACAAACGCAGGTGAAATAGTAAATGAAAGATGATATTGTCAATAATGAAGACTATAATCTAACAAAAGAAGAAATTGACGCAAATAAAGAAAATTATCATTGGAAAGATGTAGTTGGTGTGGAAGAAAGCCAGCCAAGTTTTGAATATAATGAGCAGTTTGAAGGTTATGAATGGAATAATCGATTAATTGAAGAAAAGTTAATTGATAATGATTTATTGTTTTTGGATTCTCCAAGAACAAAACCGACAAATTGGTGGTTGATAGCGACTGTAGTAATTGGCGTATATTTTATAATTACGGCTTTTGTGTTTAATGTTTTATTGATGCCATTACAGGTCGTTGGTGCTTCGATGTATCCAACACTTAATAGTGATGATAGAGAAGACACTTGTGATGTCGTGTATATCAAAGAGACTAAAGAAGTCGAAGTCGGTGATATAGTAGTTATGAGCGCTACAAATTATACTGATAGCGATTCATATTATATAAAAAGAATTGTAGCTAAGGGTGGGGACAGAGTACAATTTGTAAAGGCTGATAACAATTTGTATGCTGATTCGACCGGAGCTCCTTGTGGACTGTATTACCTATATGTAAACGGTGAAGTTGTTTATGAGAATTACATAAATGATGAAACTCCCGACAGCGATGGTACAATGTATTTAAGGCTTGATATACCTGAATCAATTTACCAAGAAACCATTTCTGGTCAACGTGAAATAACAGTTCCCGACGGAGAGTTTTACGTTCTTGGCGATAATAGACGTGTGTCAAATGATAGTAAATATTTTGGTTGTGTTAAAAGAGAGGATATAGTTGGAAAAGTTGTCATACATCGAGCGTATGGTGAAAATTTATTTGTAGCAATTTATAATTCTATAAGGAATAAATATTTATTTAAATAAGGAGAAGAAAAATGAAAATTAAAATTACAACAGACAGTACTGCAGATGTTAGTCCAGAGTTTTTTGAAAAATATGGGATTGGATATCTTCCTGAAATTGTAAATCTTGGTGGAGAAGAATATTATGATACTGTGAATGTCTCAACAAACGCCATTGAAGAATTTGTAAAAAGCACAAAGAAATTACCAAAGTCTGCTGCAAGAAGCGTTCAAGATTTTAAAGATTTCTTTATGGGTTATTTAAACGATGGTTATGATGCCGTTGTGTTTTTAGGAATTTCTTCAAACCTGTCTTGTATAAGCAAAAATGCTCAAACTGCGGCTGAAGAAATTGGGGGCGATAAGGTATTTGTTGTTGATTGTGGTGTATTATCTACAGGAACAATGTTGTTAACACTTTGTGCATTAGAACTTGCAGAGCAAGGAAAGACAGCAAGTGAGATTGCTACTATTGTAAAACAAAGAAGTTATTCATGCCAAACATCTTTTGTTGTGGAGACGCTTGAATATTTGTATAAGGGTGGAAGATGCTCAATGTTATCAATGTTTGGAGCAAATCTTTTAAAGATTAAGCCAAAACTACAACTTATTAATGGCTCAATCGTTGCAAATGAAAAATATAGAGGGAAACAACTTGTTGTTTTAAAGAAATATATAGATGATACTTTGGCTTTATATAACAACCCAGATACAACTCGTTGTTTTATTACACATGCAGAGGCTGATCCAGAGGTTGTAAGTGAAATTGTTAAATACGTTCAATCAAAACGCATATTTAAAGAAGTTATTGAGAGTAAGGCAAACAGTGTAATTTTTACACATTGCGGAAGGGGAACTTTAGGTCTACTTTATTTAAATGACGGGGGAGTTTATTAGACATTATGAAAAAACGACTAATCAAACTTGCCTGTTTGATGTTTGTATTGATTATGACGCCTTTAATGTTTGTTGGTTGTGGAACTTCTACAAAATATATTGATAATTCGGTTTATTTTGATGATACAATAAACTATTCAACATTTTCCTCTTCAACAAAAAAGACGGCTTCATTAAGTCAAATCGTACTGGGTGAAAGTGCAACAGTATTTCAATATACTTCGATTGATATTTTGGGGGTAAAAAGTTGGATTGGTGGAATGTATATTGAGAGTATATCGTACACTTTTGAAACAAGTGCCCCAACAACCTTAGAGTTGGATTTAACAATTGCGAATGTAAAGAATAAAACAAATTTTAATTCAACGCTTGATTATTACTATTATAATGCGAAAACAAGCTTGGAAATAGGTGAAAAATGTGTAGGCACATATACATTTTTAATTGAAGATTATGTTGATGATTTGAAGGCACCTCAGTTTTTGTTAAATATTGATAATGTGTGTTTTCAGGCAAACAAGGAATTAACAATTAAGCTTTTAGATTTTAAAGTTTCAGGTTATCACGAAGAATAAAAAAGAACCCACAAAT
>JAGBBI010000242.1 GCA_017938565.1 Clostridia bacterium | reverse complement strand
TTTTATCTAATATTGTAACCATTAAAGTATATCATTATTTTTAAAAATTTTAAAGTTATTTTACGGTCAAAGATTTTTTAAAATAGCCATTTTAAACTATTATAAGCAAAAAAGTTTAATTTTAGTATAGTTAGTTTAAAATTTGCCATAATTATATTAGAAAATGTTAGTTAAGGAGATGAAAATGAAAATAGGGAAAATGGAAGTAGTAAAAAAATATGCAAATGCAATTTATCAAAATGCGATGGTTGGGAAACAGTCGATATCTGATATTTTGCCTAAAATTGAGAACGAAGAATTAAGAAATGAGCTTGATAGTGAATACTCTGAATTTGAAAGTGTATGTCTGTGTGTAGAGAAATTTGCAGACGAAAATAAAATTGAAGTTGAAGATAATAATATTTTGGAAAAATCGAGGATGTGGTTAAGCGTAAATATGGGTACGCTTTTCGATAAAACAACAAGACATATTACCCAACTGATGCTTGTTGGGACGGTTATGGGGCTTACAACGTGCTATAAGGATAAGTATGACTATAAAAATGTAAATAGCGACTTAGATAAGTGCATAAATAAATTAGAGGACATACTCGATAAAAATTATGATAATTTAAAAAAGTTTTTAAAGTGCTACGATGGAGAATAATGAAGTAAGCAGGTGCCTTTTGCACCTGTTTTTGCTTTAATAGAATTTTATTTTCAAACAAAAAACAATTGACAGTTTTTTTTGTTTCTTGTAAAATTACATTGTAATAAAGTAAGGAGTTATGTTTTGAGTGTATTACAATGGTTTGTTGAAGAAGTCGGAGATGTTGTTTTCTGATGATTCAAAATTTTACATTTTAAATGACCGTGCTTATGTTACATTCTCATTAAAGACCAGTGCGAATTTCACTAAGCAGTACTCAGACGAAATAAAAGACGAGTTTTTTAATTTATTTAATTTTAAAGAGCAAAGTATAACGTCGGGTTTTGTGTTTACGGTTAGCGAAATGCTTGAAAGAGTACACGATGAGAAGAAAGAGCTTTTTGTTTATTTGATATTTAAAGCAATGTTTCTTAAAAAGATATGCCCAGAGATTGAAAAAATAAAGGCTATTGGAATAAAAGTTGTACGCTATCAAAAGAAAAAATTTATGAAGTTGCTTTTAGGATTGCCAAAAGACTTTGTTAATCAGTTTCAGTCTGCAATATATTCTGCGATTGTTGATAGTCTTGATAAAGTTTTTGATATCGAGACCAATGATGAACGATATCACAAATATGTTTATAAGACGGCAATGGTAGCAAAAGAGTATTTGGATGATTTAGAAGCATTTATTAATATGAAAACCAATAATGGATATCCAAGAATAAACAAAGAGAAATTAGATACACGACCATTTGAAAGTGCTCTTCAAATGGCTGAAAAAATTAAAATGAAATAAAAGGAGAAAATTATGAAGTACGCAGGAACTAAAACCGAAAAAAATTTAAGAGAGGCCTTTGCAGGCGAATCGCAAGCAAGAAACAAATATACATATTTTGCATCAGTTGCAAAGAAAGAAGGGTATGAACAAATTGCAGAATTATTCACAAAAACCGCAGAAAACGAAAAAGAACACTCAAAAATGTGGTTTAAAGAACTTGGTGAACTTGGTGATACTGCAACCAATTTAAAGTCTGCTGCCGAAGGTGAAAATTATGAATGGACAGATATGTACGACAGGTTTGCAAAAGAG
>JAGBBI010000241.1 GCA_017938565.1 Clostridia bacterium | reverse complement strand
TGCGGGAGTGGCTCAGTGGTAGAGCGTTGCCTTGCCAAGGCAAATGTCGCGAGTTCGAATCTCGTCTTCCGCTCCATAAAAACCTTAGGAATATTCCTAAGGTTTATTTTTTTATACTATTGAAATTTTAAAGTGATTATGATATTCTTACTTTATAAATATAGGGGGTATATATGAGTAAAACCGAACAAGAAATATATCAAGAAGTCGTTAATTATATAAAAGGTCGAAATCACAAAAGACCTTGCACATTACAAACTATTAAAAAAGAACTTAGAAGCCCAAGAATTGTAGAGTTGATTTTTTTAAATTCTAGAGTTTTTAATCTTGATGCAGAAATTTTACACGTTACTAAAGAATTAAGGACTGAAGAATTATTGATGAGTTTTATACTTGAAGATCCTAAAAGATTAGAAAGTTTGCCAGAAGATGAGCAGAGTTTACCTATACTAATAGCATACGAATTTTCAAAACGACGTTATGAGTTTGCGTCTGCAAGAATGTGGGGTGTATGGAGAGAAAAACTCGGATATTTAGGCAAAGCAAAGGATTATCGTGAAAGTATAGTGCAAATCGCAGATCAGATTGAAAGGACTTGCAAGTGGGCGTATAAAGAAACAAACGATTTTGAACTAATAGAAATGATAAAATCATATTGTGCCGTTAATGAAATCTCTTTAGAAAAACCAGAGGTTTATATTCCAAAGTATCGCAATGTAAACTTCGATTTAGATAAAAGATTAGTGATTTTGGTATCTGGGCATCCAGATTCTGGTAAAACATATTTTTCGAACCTTTTAGCGAATACGATATCTGGGGCATTTTGTTTTGATTCTGATATGCTTGATGAAAGAACTTATAAAATGCCATTTACAGAGTTAACTAGGAGAAGTGAGGTTGTTATATTTTCAGACCCCGATGCTGATAGGTTCTTTGACGATGAAGAATTGAGGGGTAGTTATGTAATAAATATTTATGTAAATCCTATTTCGGTTGAAGAGATGTACAGACACTCAAAATATATGCGTGGAATACCGCAAGACGAATATGTAAAGCATTATTCAATTGAAAGGAAGCCAAGCCCAGAAAGGTTTAAAGATGCGATTCAAGTTACTAATAATTATACGAGTGCAATTTATAAAGAAATAGATATGGTTATAGATGAGATTACTCGAAGATTAAATCTATTTATAAAAGAGAAGATTACAAGAGAAGATATTGTCCCAGGCTATGACTTTTCACAAATTTTTAATTAAATATTCGATTTAGGGGGATAATTATGTATTATTGGTGGAATTTATATACAGATAAAAGAACAGAAGAATGGGAGACCGAGCATTCTTCTCTCGGGCAAAAGAATGCTTATGATATGTTGAGTCATAGGTATATGTTAATGAAAGCATCAAAACTCTTTAAAAAGCCTTACGATATAAATGTTGAGAGTATGGAATATTTTGATTAATTTAAAACAAAGTTTAAGGGTGTAACAAATATGGATTTAAATGGATTTTATCAGAAAAGCGAAGCTGAGCTATTGAGAGCTTTAAATCAATTTAGAGAAGTGAATGGCGAATCTTTTAAAAGAGAGATAGATAAGTTTATCAATGAAAAGTTAAGAGAATATAAAAGTATTTTAGATTTTTATTATGATGTTGGCTATGGACAAGGACAAAATGAAGATTATATGTATTTTAAAAATCAACTTGAAAATGTCTTGCCAGATTTATTAAAACTTATTAATGTCGCAAGTAAAGTCGGTGTCTTTGTTGGCGACATATTTGAAGAATTGGTAGATAATGAACTTTCATTTGAGGAAACTTTAAATATTGATTTTAAGAAGAAATCGGTGTTAAGTAAAGACTTATATAATCAGTTCAAAGAGGTTGCTCAACAAGTAAAGGACCCAAATGCGTTGTATTCTCTATATTTTATGACGGGTGATATTGATTATTTTAATAAGTGCGTTGATGTATGTACATTTGAGCAGTTGATTAAATTATTTAGCTTATTTAAAGAAGGCGAATGCGAATCCGAAGTTGTTATTAACGATAAGCCTAATAAAGCATCAAACAGATTAACAATTTCTGATTACCCACTTTATATCCTTGATGGCAAGAACTTTGATGATATGTATGAGTTGTTAATAAAGAGAATGGTGCAAGATGCAAGTCAAGAAGAGTTGAAAAGATATTATAAATATGACCCCAATATAGATTTTAGCATATTTGACTGTTTAGTTAAGGCTTGGAGGATTGGAATTTTTAATAATGCAGATGAGTTCGCAAGGTATGCTCTTGATAGGGAGTATTATCCAATACTTTTT
>JAGBBI010000029.1 GCA_017938565.1 Clostridia bacterium | reverse complement strand
CTGTAATAGAATTATTTAATTCATCTTTAGCCGCGTTAACTTTTTCTGTAGCATCAGCAGATGCAACTGTTGTTGCAGAATTGAAAAGTTCTTCTTGGGCCTTTTCAAAGGCATCATTAGAAACATAATTCTCTCCTATATCTGTTGATATACCGCTTACGGCTTCTTGCAAGTCAGCAATACTACCTTCTAAAGTGTCAACCTTTCCATCAATATAGTCAGTAACATTTTTTACCGCTACACTAATTGCACTGGCCACAGCACCAGAACCAGGTATAACGCCAAATTCACTTTCGTTTACTTTGATAAGTAATTCAGGCTGTTGTTCATTATGACGAACAACAATCTCACCATAATGTACATCAGATGATTGTGGCATTGATGTTAAACCACTGGTGTGAAAATTAATTAGTCTTTGATTTTTTCTTGCCATAAAAGTATATTTTTATTTTGTCATTTTTATAATAAATAGTGGGGTGGAGTGAAAATTTATTTACCCCTCCCCCATAAAAACTATTTTTTTGTTAAACGATTAATTATCTCTGTTAATTGACTAACCCTTGCCACTAAATTTTCATATTCGCTCTTAGTTACGTTTGCCATTTCCTCTTCATTTTTAGTTACTGAAGAAGAGCCGAATAAATTTGTTGAGAAAAGGCTTCTGGATGATGCGCCTAAAACGGCTGCACCTACCGTGTATTCGGTTTCTCCATAATGTGCCACAAACTCTCCGGCTAACGTTGTACATTCTTTATCAAGAAATACTTTAACTGTCTCGTTTTCGTATACTTTACCAAAGAAATTACTAACAAAACCTCCTTCGTTTGTATTATATGGAATTGCCCACAAGGTATTTGTGTCGTCAACCACATAATCCCCGCTATCACTAACAAGGTATATTGTTGAAGTACTATCATCAACTAACTCACCATTATGGTACACTGTTATCATATAATTACCATCTAATGGATAATCGCTAATAACGAAATTACAAGTAAAGCCCGTATTATCTTTCTCCAACAAAGGCTTTCTCCACTCCTCTGCATCATATCCGCTTCTGTTATAAGGGAGATATATAATCTTGTCTCCAACAACATCGTCTCCCGTGTAATTTCCTTCCCTATAACCAAATGGGTGATATTTAGTTGATTCTATTTGTGGCGCTATAGGATTTAAAATTGTGATGTTTTTTAACAAACTACAATCCACAAACGCAAATGAGGCCATATTTAAAGGATTTAACAAGAACACCTCTTCAAGTTTTTCACAATTAAAACACATATGGTCAGACATTTCAAATCCTTCTGAGTAAATGTGAAGTTTTGTTAATGAATGACAAGCATTAAAGCAGTATCCCCCAATTTCCGTAACTGTAGATGGCACGGTTATATTAGTGATATTAACGTTTTCATCAAACACTCTATGTTCAAGTACCGACACTCCTTCTGTAATACTTAATGCTGAAAGCCCACATTTACCTGCAAATGAATAAGCAGCAAGTGTGTGTACACTAGATGGAATTGTTATAGAAGATAGTTTATCGTTAGATGCAAAACAATGTGTTCCTATTATCTTAGTGCCGTCTTCAACTTTTAAATCTGTAATTGTTGGGGCAACAAAACTTAACATTTTGTCTGTTTCGTAAACCTGTCTATATTCATCAACACCTCTTACCTTATAAAGAACTCCATCGTTTTTAACCTCCATAATTTTGCCCGAATCCTTACTGTTTAAAAGAATTCGTTTCAAGTTAGGACAATGTTCAAAACACTGTAAGTCTGCACCAAAGTTATCATTAACTAAAATTTCAGATATAGTTTCTTTTATTTCGTTATTTTCGGTTGCGGCACTCGATGCTTCATCGTATGTGTCAAAAACTCCAATAATTGTATCACCACTATAAACGGTGTAGGTATTTGCTGAATAAGAGAATATTGGTAAAACTACCTCTTCCAAAACAGAACATTCTTTAAACTTTCCATATCTATGTTTAAATAAATCAGGATAAACAATACGTTT
>JAGBBI010000240.1 GCA_017938565.1 Clostridia bacterium | reverse complement strand
GTTGATGCTTTCGCTGTTGTTCGTGAGGCAAGTACAAGAGTTCTTCATATGCGACATTTTAATGTGCAATTACTTGGAGGAATTTGCTTGCATCAAGGTAGAATTGCCGAAATGAGAACAGGTGAAGGAAAGACTTTGATTTCAACACTTCCAGCATACCTAAATGCTTTAAGTGGAAAACCAGTTCACATTGTAACAGTTAACGAATATCTTGCTAAAAGAGACGCTGAGTGGATGGGAAAAGTTCATAAATTCCTTGGTCTTAGTGTTGGATTTGTTTACTCTGCTCAAACTCCTGAACAAAAAAGACAGGCTTATCTTTGTGATATTGTTTATGGAACAAACAGCGAGTTCGGTTTTGATTATTTGCGTGATAATATGGCAATTGATAGAAGACAAATGCTTGCTCGTGGATATTCTTATGTTATTATCGACGAAATTGATAGCATCTTGATTGACGAAGCAAGGACCCCGCTTATAATAAGTGGACCAAGCGGTGAAAGCAGTCAAGAGTATGCTATTGCTGATAAGTTTGCTAAAAATTTAACAGAAGAAGATTATTCAATCGATGAAAAACAAAAGACTATTCATTTGACCGAAAGTGGTGTTGCTAAGGCTGAAAGGTTTTACAATATTGCAAATTTAACCGATGTTGATAATACCGACCTAAATCATAATATCAATAATGCTATAAGAGCAAGATTTATTATGAAACGTGATAATGATTACATTGTTTCTAATGACGAAGTTTATATTGTTGATGAATTTACTGGACGTATTATGGTTGGAAGAAGATTCAGTAATGGTCTTCATCAAGCTATTGAAGCAAAAGAAGGGGTAAAGGTTAAAGCAGAAAATAAAACTCTTGCAACAATAACGCTTCAAAACTTCTTTAAACTTTATGAAAAGATGTCTGGTATGACTGGTACTGCACAAACAGAAGAGGGTGAATTTCGTGATATTTATGGCTTAGATGTCGTTGTAATTCCAACAAATCTTCCAATGATAAGAGTTGATGAGAATGACGAGTTCTATTTTTCTCACGAGGCAAAAATTCGTGCAATTGTTAATGATATTACAAATTGTGTTGAAAGGAAACAACCTGTCCTTGTTGGTACAACTACGGTTGAAAGGTCAGAAGAAATTTCTAAAATTTTAAGAAGTAAAAAGATTGCTCATAATGTGCTAAATGCAAAAAATCATATGCGTGAAGCTGAGATTGTTGCCCAGGCCGGTAAGATTGGTGCTGTTACAATTGCAACCAATATGGCGGGTCGTGGTACTGATATTTTGCTTGGTGGTAACGCCGAATTTATGGCTAAAGAGGAAATGAAAAAAGCAGGATACTCTGATGAAATGATTGAAGAGGCTGTTTCATATGCTCCAACAACCGATGAAGAAATTATTAAGGCAAAACTTGAATTTCAAAAGATTTTGGCAAAGCATAAGGAAGTCGTAAGTGCGGAAAAAGAAGAAGTTAAGGCACTTGGAGGACTTAGAATTATCGGTACTGAACGCCACGAAAGTAGGCGTATTGACAATCAGTTGCGTGGGCGTGCTGGAAGACAGGGCGACCCAGGTTCTTCAGTTTTCTACATCTCAGCCGATGATGACCTTGCTCGAATTTTTGGAAGCGAAAGATTGAAAAAGATGGCGTCAATGTTTAAGCTTGAAGAAGATGCCTCAATCAAGATGAAATTCTTCTCAAAAAGTGTTGAAACTGCACAAAAGAAAGTCGAGGGCAGGAATTATAGTGTTCGCCGTCAGGTTGTTGAATACGATAACGTAATGAATAAGCAACGTGAAGAAGTTTATGAAGAGCGTAGTAAAATTTTGGACAAAATTAGTATGCACGATAAGGTACTTGATATGATTTCCGAGTCTGCAAGTTCAATTGTTGACCAATATATGAACTTTGAAGAAGTTGAAGATGCTGATATTGATGGGTTTAATATGGCTCTTGAACAAAGGATAATTGAACCTGGCACTAATTTTATTACGTCGGAATTTTTAGAAACAAATTCTAAAAAAGAAGTTGAAGAAGTAATCATTGAAAAAGCAATACAAAAGTATAAGCAAAAGACTGACGACTTTAAAGAAAAAGGTGTTAATATTGAAGACATTGAAAGGCTAATTTTGTTGAAAGTTCTTGATAAAAAATGGATTTCGCATATTGATGAGATGGACGAACTTCGTCAAGGTATTGGGCTTCGTGCATATGGAAATCAAAATCCGATAAACATTTATCAAAGAGAAGGATTTGATATGTTTGAGGAGATGATTGAAAGTATGCGTGTTGAGGTTGCAAATATTATGCTTGCAATCAATGTTGAGATTGGCGCACCACATCCAAAAATGATGCCGAAGCGTCCAAGTGCAATGGAACATTCGGCAAAAGGCACGGTAACCAACACAAAATCAAGTGTTGGAAGAAATGATGTGTGTCCTTGTGGAAGTGGTAAAAAATATAAGAATTGTTACGGGAAAGAAAGTTAATAAAAAGCATTAAACATAAAAGTCATAAGATTTTAAGTCTTATGGCTTTTATACTTTTAGATTGACCAACTTATGTTGATGTGTTATAATAATTGAAACTATTTATGTATAGGAGAAATAACATTGGGAAAGCAATATAGCCCAGAGATGAAACAATGGTTGTTTGAACGGGTAAAGGGGTTGTCAAGTTTGGTTATTGACGAAGTTGGTGATGGAAACATAAATGACAAATCGTTTTCCAAGTACGGTTTTAGATGGAGTTTTCAAAATGCAAGAGATGCATTTTTTAAGACCTTTGGTGTAAAAGTGGAGACTGAAGAACTTTTTGCACTATGTGGTGAATTTGTAATCGAAGAATTAAAAGGCCGAGGAATTGATGAAAGCGTTGCCAGTGAATTTGTAAAACGAAATTTTGGAATAAAAGTTAAGAAGAATAACTATGTAAGCATAGAAACTTTAACTATTGAAGTGGCAAAGTTTTTGTCGAGCGGAGGAAGTTTTAAAAATGTTGTAGTTAAAAGACTTCCGTTTTACGAAATGGCAAGAAGTCTTGCAAGACGCAGGGAAGTGCAAAATATTCAATTTGTCGACATTTTAAAAGAAGTGGAAGATTATTATTTTGCAAACCTTTCAAGATTTGAAGAACTTTCGCTTTCAGGTTTAAGTAGGGAAGATTTTGCTTTGGTGCCACAGGTTGAAAGAGTGCCGGCGACGATTCAAAATTTAACAAATGAAGTTTGCGACTATATTCGAGCAGGTGGTAAACTTTATGGAGTTGCCGCGAAGTCGTTGCCATTTTTTGAAAGAGCAAGAAGCTATGAAAGATTTTATCGCAAATTAGACGAGTTAAGTTTGGAGACCGCTTTACAGGATGTTAAAAATTATTATTTTACCACTATTGCGCCGAAAGAACAACCAGAAGAAAGGTTAAGCGAAAAAGACTT
>JAGBBI010000239.1 GCA_017938565.1 Clostridia bacterium | reverse complement strand
TGTATCGGAAGTAGTAAGGCTTAACATCCGGGACTAAATCATTATGTCTGTAAATTCCTTGCTGTTCATCCTCAGAAATTGTGTTTACTTCTTCAAAGTCACGGCTCTGTCCTTTCTTTGCCTGAATTAAGCTCCACTCCATAGGGAATGTAGGAGATACCGCCGTTTTGATTCTGTCAATCTCCATTCCAACTATCTGACCCAGCGCAATAATGCTATTGTAGATATTCTCATACTCAGGTGAACCCTCAGTATAATTGAAAAGATTAGCGTACAGGCTACCACCCTTGTTAGAGATAGTTCCAACTTTGCTATTAAGACCTCTAATGTCAGCATTGATAATGTTTGCCGGGGTAATCCTGCCTACAAGGTCTGTTGCAGTCAATTCATAATAGAGAGGCTTTGCATCCTCATAGGAATAACAACCTTTTGCGACAATCGGATTATTTGTTGAGTAAATAATATCTCCGTCAAAGTCACAGCCGCCTTGCTGCAACGGGGTTAAGTCGTGAATGCTAAATACCAAACCACTTTGAAGATAGCGGAAATAGCTCTCAGTGTTGCTTAACAGCTTACGTCTTGCAATTTCGTTTCTGTCGATTAGTGGACTTCTCAGCAGTGTAATTTCCTCTGTAAAGTCATCTGCATTAAGCCAGTAGTTTGAATAGATATGACCGGCTGGAACAATGCCCTTGACCTCAATATCTAATCCACAATGGTTTCTTGAAATCCATTCTAACTGAGCTACCGGGTCTGATACACAGAATTGAAAGTTACCTCTAATAAGTATCTTTCCGAGCTTTGCGCCGTTCAGCTTAGAATCACATTCTTTGAAGATAAGCTCACGGATGTACTTATCATCAATCAACGCCGGATTAGCTTCAATCACTTGCTGGAATAGCTTCTTGTAATTGACATCCTCTGTCGTATCATCGAGAAATCCCTTGTTATTGACTACGAGATTTCTATAAACTTCTTCGATGTTACCGCTATTGATTTTCTCTAAAAATTCCTCAGTAGGCTTGCAAAGTTCCCCAATATCGTCATTGCTAAGCTGCAATGCCTGAAGGTATTGATAGTTCAGTGCTTTGTTGTAGTCATCAACTTTGTTGTTTGACTTATTGATACCCCATAGCAAGTGATTCTCCTGCATAGCCTGTGTGTGGTAGTCCCACGCATTTACTCCCATAGGCGTACACTTTGCCTTGTAGATTTTGTGCATCTTAAACTGAGATTTACTTATGATACAATCAAGCTCTGCAACTGGTCTCTTTTTTCCGAAAGAGTCTGTAATTTCTGTGATACCGTGTTCGTCAAACCAATCCTTTAAAGGCATAGTGACAAGCAAGCCTTTGACCCAAGGCGCACGAACAATAATTTCAGACGGGGTATAGTCCCAATCTAAGAATTTTGCTATCTTCTGCGCCCATTCGGGAGTCATCAACCCTTGACCATCAAATGAGTTAAGAGCCGGTGAATTTTCAATCTCATCATAGGGAATAACCTCAATATTCTTATGTACGCCTTTGTGGATGGTAAATTCCACTCCATCTGCTTTTCTAATGGCTTTTCCGTCTGCAATGTCAAATTCCGTTTGCTCATCTGTGAGAATGAAATCGCATTCGGGCAGGGTAATGTATTCAACCGTGGATTCTGTCACACAGTTTACTTTGTTGTGTGGTCTGATAGCTTCAAAGTCATCCACTACACAGACATTCGGAGTAAGTTCTTCCGGGAGAAGATAACAACCAGACATATTTAAACCACAGTAAGCATTAAACTTAGCTGCATTGAAATCATCGCCAAAATCTTCTAATGTCAATCCACACAGCAGCGAAGTAAAGATAGGTGTATATAAATCCTCTCTAATGAAAGTAATGGTGTTTCTGCGAATTTGACCAGAGCCGGAATACAATCTCACATAATGCTTGCCGTTTAAGTCAAAGCCTTTCTTAGCAAGCTCAGCATATTCCTTTTCGCCGGACTTCTTAGATTCTGGCGGTACAACAATATTCACAATGAGTTCAGCCATTTCTAATTTAGTGTTTGGAATGCCAAACTCTGAAAAATAATCAAGTATCTTGTTGGTTAATTGGTTAGACTGGATTTTCACCAATTCCCCCTTTTCAACTGCTTCACGTTTTGTAAGAGTAAGAGGATTGATTTTGATTTTTGTACCTTTTTTCTCAGTAAAACGAGATGTAGCAATCTTATATATTTCAAACTGTTTCAACTTTCTTTCTTCCACTGTATCAATGTTCCTTTCCTTTATCGGCAATACGATATTTACCTTTCGTATGCTCAATCTTCATATCATCAAAGAGTTTCTTAATGCTTTTGTTTCTTTTGGCAACGGTGAAGTTCTTAGCCTCAATACCGAGTTCCGCTAAAAACTCATCAACTGTAAATTCTCTACCGCATTCCTGCTTTTCGACCCAATCTAAAATCTTCTGAGCCGTACTTTCACCCTTGCGATTTTTAATCTTAGCTATCTGCAAGTCGCTGAGTTCTTCAATCTCAATAGAAGCACCCAGCCTTCCAAGGCTATATTGAATTTCTGTCAAAATACATTCGCTGTACTTGCAGAACAAGTAAACGTCAATTCTGTCTCTGTTTGTAAGCTCTCTTGCCTTAGTTCTAAATACATTCTGGATGAGGTCAGTTACTACCTCTGCTGCCATATATTCTTCCGTGCATTCACTTCTAAGCATCTTGTCGCATTCGGCTATACTATCCTCAATACCGGAAATATCATTTTTGAGCCTGAGTTCAAAATCTTCATTATTCGAGAGAAACATAAGCAGATAGTTAATATCCGATTGACGGTTTAAACCAATCTGCAATAAAGTGTGTTTATCCTTATTGTTATTAAAGCCTTTGACATTTCCAAAATACATTGAATGGTCTCTGTCAAAGCCAATCTCAGCAAATTTATTTGACTCTGTTAATGCCTTGTAGCTGACTAAAAGAGTATCATCGGCATTAAAGTCTTTGCCGGAGATGTAGTTCTTAATTGCTGTGAGCTTAGTTTCTCTATCTTCTTGATTGATAAGTGCATTTCTGGAGGTGTTGACATCCACTAAATGAATGTGCATAAAATCCAACGGCATATTGAATTGGTTACATTCAAGCATCGTTAGCCATTCTGCATCGTAAGGGTAAAGCTCAGATGTGCCAGCACTGGCATCAAAAATAAATGTCTTTAAGTTACCGCCGAGCATAAACTTTTCTTTGCAATCCTTATGAAGAATGAAACTCTTGTGGTAGTGGTTACTGTCCTGCAACTTGAAAGATGAAAAGAATGCTCCGTGCTGGAGGAAATCTTCAATATCTTCCAAAATCTTTTTAGCCTTAGGATATTTGCCGTTTATATTCTTCAAAGATTCATTTACAATCGCATAGAAACGAATGTCATCTTCTGTCATTCTGGTGAACTCAGGATGATAAAAAAGGTATGTAGTTCTATTTCGTTTCTGCTCTAAGGCGTTAATGGTCTCAATCATCGTCTGTCTAAACTGTGAATATTGAGTAAGTACCCACTCTTTGTCAGTAGGATTGCATAAGTCTGTGATACCCTCATTCAAAGCAGAATGCAGCAAGTCTAACTCATCAATACCGATTTCGTTAATCTCTTTGAAATAAGGCGTCTCATCGAAAATGACAGTATCACGGGAATACTTGTTACCGCCGACATAGTAATTAAGAAACGGCTCTATGCTATCCATTTGAAAATAACGCTGAGTTGACATTAAGAGTACCGGGCAATATGCCTGACGAACCAACTCTGTATCTTTATTCTCAGCAGTGAGGTAAGCTATTCTCTTGTCGGTATCATCATTGAAAGAAGCTAATCTCTGTAAGTTGTCAGTTACAATAATCAAGCCTCTGTTCTTGTTATCTTCTAACCAGCTTTTTACAAGCAACTGAAGGAATGTGCTTTTACCTAATCCGCAACGTGCGGCAAAAACGGTCACTCTATCGGTGCATCTGTCCTTGTTAATCTGGTCAAGTGCATACTTGAAAAACTCTTTCTGCTTTGTATGGAAATTTCTTTCGGGAAATGTTTCTTCTAAATTGTGATTAAACGTTTCAACTTTTATCATATAGTAACTATCCTTTCTACACTGCCTTATTAGGCATATCTAAGTCCCAGCTTTTTGAACCTATCCGGCATAGCTCTGTCACCTTTAAGCCAATGCGAAAAC
>JAGBBI010000238.1 GCA_017938565.1 Clostridia bacterium | reverse complement strand
GCAGAAGAAGTAACGACCAAGGCAAAAGAATACTCACGTTGGGTGGATGAAAACATATGGCGCTTGGCAAAAATTAAGAAACAAGAAGATGAGCCAAATATACAACCAGGAGAGCAGTGCAACTGTCCGTATGAATGTTGGTACGAAAAATATTGTAAAAAACAACAGGAAAACACCTAATACTCCTTGAAAAAATATAGCGCTTATGCTATAATATATGCAATAGCAAGTTTAACTGGAGGTTTTTATGACATTCGCAGACAAAGTGGTAATTGCCAGAAAAGAACTAGGTTTAAGTCAAGAACGATTAGCCGCAAAACTAGGAGTATCTTTTTCTACTGTGAATCGTTGGGAAAAAGGCAGGGCTAAGCCGAGTTACCTAGCGCTTGAGAAGTTCGAAGAGTTGTGCAATGAAAATAATATTATTTTTAGAGAAGAGGCTTGAAATATGAACGTAATAGACTTGTTCTGTGGGTGCGGAGGCTTAAGTGAGGGATTCCGTCAGGCGGGATTTAATATAGTTGCTGGAATTGACTTTAACGCATCTGCAATTAAGACATATAATAAAAACTTTGGAGCAGGTAGAGGCCATTGTTGTGATTTATTGAGTTTGGGAGAAAAAGAGATAATAAATAAATTCGGTTCTTTATCAAATATAGATGTTATAATTGGTGGACCTCCCTGCCAAGGTTTTTCTTCTGCTAATAGGTATAAAACAGAAGGGTTAGACCCTAGAAATAGACTGTTTTTTGAATTTGTAAAATTTGTCGATATGGCAAAACCCAAAGCCATTGTGATTGAAAATGTTAAAGGTATCATCACCAAAGATAATGGATATGCAAAGAACAGGATTATAGAGATTTTTACTGAAAGAGGATATATTGTATCTCACAAGATTTTGAATGCATATGATTATGGTGTTCCGCAAAACAGACAGAGAAACTTCTTTGTAATGTTAAAAACCGAACAGTTTGATTTTGATGCACTACAAATAGCTCAACATAAAACTACGGTGAAAGAGGCTATAGGGGAATTATATTTTTATGAAGATAATTCGTGTGGGCCGATTATGCTTGAAGGTCGAGCAGCGACGGAATATCAAAGATATTTAAGAAACACCGACAATGTTGTTTTTAATCATGATGTTCGTTATCCTGAGGCAAAGGTGCAAGAGAGACTTAGTTATGTGCCACAAGGTGGGAATTGGGCAGATGTTCCTGAACACCTATGGCCGACAGTAAGGAACAACAGACATTCCTCGGCCTATAAAAGATTGCTTGAATACGAACCCTCTGTAACCATTGATACGGGGAATAATCATAGTAATTATTTTCACCCATTATACAATAGAATTCCTACTGTTAGAGAAGCTGCAAGGTTACAATCGTTTCCTGATTCCTTCGTGTTTGAAGGAAATAGGTCTGAACAATACCGTCAAGTAGGTAATGCTGTGCCACCTTTGTTAGCCAAGGCAATTGCAATGAGAATAAGGGAGATACTTTATGAAAAGAAATAAGATAATAGATTTATTTTGTGGGTGCGGCGGTTTAAGTAAAGGATTTGAAAGTGCAGGGTTCGAGGTGGTTTTTGCGATTGATATGTGGAATGACGCCATAAAGACCTACAATGCAAACCATAAAACCCCTGTTGCGGTATGCGAAGATATACATAGAATAACAGAAGACCTTCTACTTTCATTGAAAAAAGAGGGAGTGGTAGGTGTCGTTGGTGGACCGCCTTGCCAGGGGTATAGTACTGTTGGGACACGTGATATTAACGACCCAAGAAATCACTTGTATTTAGAATATTGTAGAGTAGTAGAAACGGTAAAGCCTGACTTCTTTTTGCTAGAAAACGTAAAAGGCTTGACAACACTAAATAATGGTGCTTTTAAGAACGATATAATTAGAAGATTTTCTGCTTTGGGATACAATGTTACATATAAAATTCTCAACGCTGCAGACTATGGAGTTCCTCAAAATAGAGAAAGAGTGTTCTTTGTAGGGCTGAAGGACAAAGAATTTGTTTTCCCAGAAAAAAAGGAATTTAAGGTGTCAACCGAAGAGGCTCTTTCAGACTTGCCCATAATTTCAGAGAATAATGGAGATGCTGAATTCTATATATATGACAAGTCTCCACAAACTGATTATCAAAAAATGATACGAAACGGTTGCGATAAAGTATATAACCATCAAATAACTCACCATTCAGCACAAACCAAAGAAATTATCGCTATGATTCCTGACGGAGGAAAAATTAAAGATTTACCAAAAGAATATTGGGAGATTAGAAAGTACAATAAAGCATTTGAAAGAATGTGTAGCAAAAAGCCTTCAAATACTGTAGATACTGGACATAGAAATTATTTCCATTACTCTGAAAACAGAATACCAACCGTAAGAGAAAATTGTAGACTACAATCGTTTTTTGATGACTTTATCGTTTACGGTTCGAGAACTAGTCAATACAAACAAGTAGGCAATGCCGTACCGCCAATGTTAGCAGAAGCAATTGCAGAGGCAATCATGGCTCAAATGGAGGAATAAGATGCGTATAGTTGTTGATAATTGTTCATCTCCAGGGGCAAGTTTCACCAAAAACACCAATAATGTTATGTTGACAACATACAAATGGTCAAAGGAGAATAACTTTCCTAATTTACCATTCAAAGAAATGAGAATGATTTTACAGGAAAAGTATGGAATCAATGATAATAATGCAAGAAACATATATCCATTGCTCAAAAATTGTCAATTTATAGATTACAACAAAGGCGAAACTTTGGAAACAAAAAAGTTTTTCACGAAAACGGGCCTAGCCTATGTAGAAGCCTTGGAGATGATAACGTTGATTGAGGCAAGCGAATATGCGCCTAAACAAAAGCAACTTGCCATTGATAAGACAAATTCCATACTGTATTCGT
>JAGBBI010000237.1 GCA_017938565.1 Clostridia bacterium | reverse complement strand
TATGTATCAAAACCTTTGGCTCTTTGACATTCTTTACTCTCTTGGTTATCACTTCGTCAGTATAACCTTCCTGATAAGCATAAGAACACATCACCTTGACTGCCTTCAATAAGTCGTTGATATAGGATGGCTTATGGTTCTTGCTTTGGAGCATTGCAATATACTGCTTGATGTGGATGGGCTTCAAATCTTCAAGGCTTATTACTCCCTGTGCTTCTTCCAAATACCTCACAAAATAGCCCAACTGTTTTTCGTAGTTCCTGATGGTTCTTGGTGCCAAATCCCTCACTTGGCAGTCGAAGATAAATTCTTTGGACAGGGTTTTGATGAACATAAAAATACCTCTTTCTGCATCAGCAATCCAATACAGAAAGAGGTATGAAAGACTTTTTGAGTTTTAGTATAGTTTTCGTATCAAGTGAGGTTTTTCGTACCAAAACACCGCTTTTGCGGATTTCATACGAGACTTCAAAAGTTCAGAAAACTACATCAAGCACTCAATTCCGAGCACAAATCAGGCCTTGCGGACCTTGTCAATGTGACGGGTGAGGTCGAGCATCTTGCAGGAGAAGCCCCACTCGTTGTCGTACCAGGCGACCAGCTTGACGAAGTTCCGAAAATGCCTAATATAGGCATTTTCGGACGTTTTCAACTCTCCAAAAGTTCTGTATTGAATTACTAACTACGATTTTTGTTTTCGTTGTCATACCAATTTTGCTGACATTTTTCATACTTATTATACACTCCAAGTGTTCGCAAAACAAGCCTTCTGTCCCTTTTTGTGCAACTACAAGCATCTTCGCACATCTTGGAACATCTTCCTACATCTCTTAAACCCCATCCAACATCTCCCATCATCTATCCAACATCCAAGAGCAAAAAAGAAAATAGAAAAAAGATAAAAAGTTTTGACCCTTCACAATATTATTGTGGAGGGTCATTGCTATAATAAAGACACAAGATGAGGAAGGGAAAACAAAAACCTCCTCCAAAATAAATAAGGGTGGCTCCCAAAGAATAGCCAAGTGCCAAGAGCACAGAAAGGAACTACAATGAAGAACCTGTTTGTTGTTAATTTTGCTGAAAACACCATCATTGCTACCAAGACCACCCTTAAAAAGGCAAGTGTCCCCAACTCCCCTGAATACAAGGCTCTGATGAAGCTGATGAAGCAGAACCCCACCTTCTCCATTGAAGTAAAGGAAATCAAGAAGGCCGAAGGCAAGAAGACCTACGCTGGCCTGAACAAGGATTTCATTGAGGCTTACATTTCCATTCAGGCTAATGCCGATGAACTCAAGAAGCAGTTCGAAAAGGCTTCTGAAATGGGTAATTTCCCTCTCATCCGCAAGTGGTTTCTTAATACCTTCAAAAACTTCGATATGGAAGAAGCCAAGAGAGAAATCGCACAGGCTCGCATCTCCGCTATCTGTGCTTAATAACACAGATAGCAAGCGAACAAAAATCCAACAGACAAGCTAAATTTAGGAGGATATAAAAATGAAAAAGACTACTAATAAGGGCTACTCCCTCAACCTGACCGCAAAGACCCTGACCATCACCAAGGCATTTGAAGAAAAGATTGCCAAGGTCAATACCCCTGAATATCGTCTCTACAAGAAACTGATGAGAGATATCCCTGACCTCACTGTTGAACGCAGAACCCATAAGACCCCTACCAAGTATAATACTCGCACAGGCGAAGTCGTTAAGAAGCACAACAAAAACAAGGGACTGACCTATGACAGAATGGAACGCTTTATCTCTGCTCTCTCCAATAGCAAGGAGCTGATGGAGCAGTATGACTTCGTGAAGGACTACGCCCTTAATCCTTACTCTGCTGTTGTGGGATGGTTTGAGGCACAGTTCCCCAAGTTCCGCAAGAACCCTCTCTATTATCTTTCCAATAGTGTAGAGGTTATAGATGGAACCAAATATCTCACTTTGCTTGAAGGTGTTGCTTAAAACTAACAGGAGGAATAAAAATGAAAGGCACAAAGTATCTTTCTGAAATGGTCAATATTGCTGATTTGAGAATTGACCTTCTCAACATCATCAAAGCCCCCACAGGCAGTGGCAAGACTTACTTCGCACTGACCCACATTCCCAAGCAGACTTATGATGCCATCCATAATGTTGTCTATCTGATTGACACTATCAATGGCAAAGAGCAAATAATAAGCAACTACAACGCCACAAGTGAATATTGGGGATGGGCGAAGGATGTAAATGATGAGGGCATTTGGTTTTCCCCTGATAACAGAGTTGTTGTTATCACCTATGCCAAATTCGGTGTGCTGACAGAACGATACCCTGACTTACATAAGAAGTTTGACTATATCATCTGTGATGAACTCCACAGCCTGTTTAAGTTCAAAAACATTCAACCTATTCCCAATTACCACTCCATAGCAGCCATTGGTTTAAGAAATGCTGTCCTGAATGACAGAACAAAGGTAGTTGCCCTCTCTGCTACTCCCTCTCGCGTCAAAGATAATTGGCCTGATATATGGTGGGAACTTCCAATAGACCAAAGTGAACTCATCCACTACGACCAAGACCAAATCATCCCATTTACAAACCTGAAATACATATTATCCTCTGTCGATGCCTCCGATATTGGCCTGTGCTATACTCATCGCATTTCCAAAATGCTCGAAATTGAGGAAATGGCAAAGGAATTAGGGCTCTCCCCCATCTGTGTTTGGAGCACAGCAAACCCAAACCACACAATGACAGAGGAACAGTTAAGAGTGCGTGAGAGTGTCTTGAAGGACTACGCCATTCCAAAAGAATACAATCTACTCATTATCAACAGCAGTTCAGAGACAAGCATAAAAATCAAATCTCCTGTTGATTATGTGATAGTAAATAGCACACACTCTGACACACAGGTTCAGGTGCGTGGTAGAGTAAATGGGGACTTAAAAAACCTGTATCTGCTTAATGATGGAACAGCACCTATCATATTGCCTGATGAGTTCTTGGGAGTAAGACTTTTTACAGAGGATAAAGCAAGGCTTTGCGACTTTGTAAATCTAAAGAACCAATACAATAGACTTTACAAATGGAAAACTGTAAAGAACCTTCTTATTGAGTGGGGCTATTGTATAAGTGAGGGTAGAGCCGACAACCTACGCTACGCCATCATTTCCCACCTAATAGAATAGCACTGCCAAAATTGTCTTTTTTACTATATGATTAAGACAATTTTGGCAGAAATTTTTTGTCAAACTCCATTCATTTGTCTGTCCTATTTCTCAAACTATAATGAGAAAACAGGCATTGATGGAGTTTTATTACGCCCCTTACAGGGGCTAAAAACTCCATCAAGTGCTCAATTAAATATCCAACAGAAAAGGAGATGAGAACATAGACAACATACCTGACCTTCCCAATGAAGAATGGAGAGCCATTAAGGGCTATAAAGGTAAGTATCTCGTGAGCAATATGGGAAGGGTTAAGAGCCTGAAAAAACGCAACGCAAGATTACTTACAGCATTTGAGAACAATAAAGGTTATCTGCGTGTCTGCCTATGCCAAGATGGTTAGGGCAGGCATTTTTTAGTAAGCAGACTTGTGGCAGGTGAGTTTTGTGAGAACGATGATCCAAAAGTGAAAACCACCATAGACCACATCAATCACGACACCAAAGACAATAGAGCCATCAACTTATAGTGGATGAGCCAAAAAGAAAATAGTAAGAAAAGGAGAAAGAACAAATGAGTATAGCAGACTATTACAACAGACAAATCCCTGAATACTACGATTTTATGTATAAGGATGGATATAAACCTTATGAAGTCTATTACGCCTTAAAAAAGAAGATGAGCCAACAGTATCAGGAAGAAGAACCCCTTCGCATCCAATTCAGTTATGAGGTCAAGAGCAGATGACATACAGCAACAGAGACAAAGATAAAGAAAAGAAGAAAAAGAAGTCTCAATTAGAGGCAGAGATGTTCGCATTTATGTAGAGATGCTTAAAGGATGCGATAGACGCAGCAATGAAGGACTTGTTTAAGGGATGGAAATGAGAAAAGGAGAACGACGACACATTGTCGTTGTTCTCCTTATTTTTCGTTGTGTTCGTTTTTTCATTAAATCGCAGACAGACGCATACACCGATTTTGAAAACAAAAAATGCCTTGGGGATTTTTACAGGCCACGCCATAGCCCACGGCAGAAAATTGGAATTATTTTGCCCAAAACCTGCCCCCACTGTCAGCGAAAGGGTGAAGGGAATTTCCTTAACAAAAACAGGGTGTTTTTGCCTCAATATCTGCCTCTTGGATGCTTGACCTCGTTGTTCAGGAAAGCATTTGTTTTACTGAACGCCCCCATCATCGTCTCTCACATACTCAATCAAGTCGGCAGGCTGACATTCCAATAGCCCACAGATAGTATCGAGCGTTGTCCAAGATACCAATTTGCCGTGACGAAGTTGCTGTAAGTAAGACTGCCCTATGAGTTTGTCATTCCTTATTCTCGTGGATGAGTAACCCTTCTTCTTCAATTCCTCAAGGATATCCACTTTATACCTGATTGCCATAAAAACGAGCCTCCTTTCCCATTGTCCTTATATTAGCACAAGACAGCACTAAAAACAAGTGCTAAATTTCAACAAAAAGAGCACTAATATTTAGTGTATTTTGCCAATAGACAGCACCAGAAATTAGTGCTATAATGTAATCACAGTCAAGGGAGAGAGCGAAACGCATTCCCCAAGTAGGCAGGACGCGAACAGGACTAACGCCGTTGCTCTCCCACAAAATCAACTAACATAAAGGAGAAAGAACAATGAGCAGAAACGAACTGATTAAGAGAATTGAGTATCTTCGCGAACTCGAAGATATGGAGGCCGAAATCAAGGCAGAGGCTGACACCATCAGGGAGAGCCTCAAGGCAGAGATGGCAGAGCGTGAGACAGAAGAACTGATAGTCGGCAACTACATAGTGAGATGGACTTCCGTTCTCTCCAATCGCTTCGACAGCAC
>JAGBBI010000236.1 GCA_017938565.1 Clostridia bacterium | reverse complement strand
CATAAGGGAAATATTTATTGTTCAGATTGTTTCTATACAAGCGAAGACCAATTGGCTTTGGCTAAAGAGCATAATTTGTTGGGGGTAGAAATGGAAAGTGCGTCATTGCATTTAAATGCAAAAGAGACGGGGAAGGAAGCATTGGTAATTTGTACAGTATCCGACAATATCGTAACCGGAGAGAAATTGTCAAGTGAAGAACGTGAAAAGACATTTATTGATATGATGAAATTGGCACTTGAGCTTGCATAAAGGGATAAAATTATAATAAGTACTGAAGTGAACCATTTCTGGTCTCTTCAGTATATTTATTTGTTTTTTATTTAAAAATCCGCGTAAATTTAATTTTCTTTTAAAAAGGTTTGCCAGAATAAGTAGTGTTTATGATATAATATAATGTAGCGATTGCGTGTTGCTTAGAATTTTAAATTAATAAAGGACAGGAAAATAATGGAACAAACAAAAAATGTGTCGTCTATTGAAGAGTTGGAACAGGAAATCAAAAATGTGCGAAGTGCTCAACTACAATATGCTAAATATTCGCAAGAACAAGTGGACAAGATTTTTAGAGCGGTTGCACTTAAAGCAAATAATTTAAGAATTAGCCTTGCAAGAAAGGCTGTTGAAGAAACCGGAATGGGGGTTTTAGAGGACAAGGTGATTAAAAATCACTTTGCATCAGAGTATATTTACAACAAATATAAAGACACAAAAACTTGTGGGGTAATTTCAGAAGACAAAACTTATGGAATTAAAAAAATAGCAGAACCTATTGGGGTTGTATCGGCGGTAATTCCTACAACCAACCCAACCTCAACTACAATTTTTAAAATATTACTTGCCTTAAAGACAAGGAATGGAATAATTATCAGTCCACACCCACGTGCAAAAGGTTGCACAATCGAAACGGCAAGAGTTTTACTTGAGGAGGCGGTTAAGGCTGGGGCTCCGGAAGGTATCGTATCGTGGATTACAACTCCTTCGCTTGAACTGACAACACACTTAATGCAAAATTCGGATATAATTTTGGCTACTGGTGGACCAGGAATGGTAAAAAGTGCATATTCAAGCGGGAAGCCTGCTCTTGGAGTTGGTGCTGGAAATACTCCTGCAATTATTGATAGTTCATCAAATATAAGTCTTGCAGTTAATTCAATAATTCATTCAAAAACTTTTGATAATGGAATGATTTGTGCGTCAGAGCAATCGGTTGTTGTATTAAAAGATGTATATGACGATGTTAAGAAAGAGTTTATTGCCCGTGGATGTTATGTACTGAATGCGGACGAGATTGAAAAGGTAAGAAAAACCATTTTAATTAATGGTGCATTGAATGCAAAAATAGTTGGACAAAGCGCTAAGACTATTGCAACTCTTTCGGGCGTAGATGTTCCAGACGGCACAAAAGTTTTAATTGGCGAGGTTGAAAGTGTTGACCTTTCTGAAGAGTTCGCACACGAAAAACTTTCGCCAGTTCTTGCAATGTACAAAGCCAAAGATTTCGACGACGCAGTTAACAAGGCTGATAGGCTTGTTATTGATGGTGGGCTTGGTCATACTTCTTCAATTTACATTGATGTAAAAAACAACGAAGATAAACTTGCTCAGTTTGAATCAAGAATGAAAACATGCAGGGTTTTAATTAATACACCATCAGCACAGGGCGGAATTGGAGATTTATATAACTTTAAACTTGAGCCATCTCTTACGTTGGGATGTGGAAGTTGGGGTGGAAACTCTATTTCAGAAAATGTAGGTGTAAAGCACTTGATTAATATTAAGACTGTCGCAGAAAGGAGAGAAAATATGTTGTGGTTCAGAGCCCCAGAAAAGGTATATATTAAGGAAGGATGTTTGCCGGTTGCATTAGATGAGCTTAAAAATGTGTTGGGCAAAAAACGTGCATTTATCGTTACAGATAACTTTTTATATGCGAATGGGTATACAAAAGGCATTACGGACAAGCTTGACGAAATGGGAATAGTTCATCAAACGTTCTTTAATGTTGAACCAGACCCAACTTTGGCGTGTGCTAAAGAAGGTGCAAAGCAAATGTCAGAATTTAAGCCAGATTGTATTATTGCAGTTGGTGGTGGCTCGGCTATGGACGCTGGTAAAATTATGTGGGTACTTTATGAACACCCAGAGGTTGATTTTATGGATATGGCAATGCGTTTTGTCGATATCAGAAAGAGAATTTACACATTCCCTAAGATGGGTGAAAAGGCTTACTTTATTGCAGTTCCAACATCAGCAGGAACTGGTTCAGAAGTAACACCTTTTGCAGTAATAACAGATGAAACAACAGGTACTAAATATCCATTAGCCGATTATGAATTAATGCCAAAGATGGCAATAGTTGATTGCGATTTAATGATGAAAGCACCTAAGGGATTAACAAGTGCATCTGGTATTGATGCAGTAACTCACGCATTGGAGGCCTATGCATCAATGATGGCTACTGATTATACTGACGCTTTGGCTTTGCAATCGTTAAAGGTTATTTTTGAATATTTGCCAAGAGCATATAACAACGGAGAAAACGATGTCGAAGCCAGAGAGAAAATGGCTAATGCAGCGACAATGGCGGGAATGTCATTCGCAAATGCATTTCTTGGGGTTTGCCACTCTATGGCACACAAACTTGGAGCGTTCCACCACTTACCACATGGCGTTGCTAACGCATTAATGATAAATGAAGTTATAAGATTTAACGCTTCAAATACTCCAACGAAGATGGGGACTTTCCCGCAATATGACCATCCACATACAATGGAAAGATATGCAGAAGTTGCAGACGCATTAAATCTTGGCGGAAAAACTATTGAAGAAAAGATGGAAAGATTAATTGCCAAGATTGATGAATTAAAGGAACAAATTGGAATAAAGAAGACAATTAAAGACTATGGCGTTGATGAAAATAATTTCTTAGAACGACTTGATGAAATGAGTGAGCAAGCATTTGACGATCAATGTACTGGGGCGAATCCAAGATATCCATTAATTGAAGAAATTAAACAAATGTACTTAAATGCATACTACGGAGGGAAAAGATAATGAATTATAGTTTAAATAATCCAATCGCTAAGCGTAGTACCAAAACAATTTACCGTGATGGTGAAAAAGCAATAAAATTGTTTGTTGAGAATTATTCTAAGGCTGATATTTTGAATGAAGCGTTAAATCAAGCAAGAGTAGAAGAACATACCAGTTTAAATATTCCAAACTTGATTGAAGTTGCAAAGATTGAAAATTGTTGGGCAATAGTGTCCGATTTTGTTGAAGGCAAAACACTCGCCGAACTTATGGAAGAAAACCCAGAGAGAACTCAAGAATATCTTGAGAAAATGGTAGATATACAACTGGAGGTTTTATCATATAAGGTTCCTTTATTAAACAGAGTTAAAGATAAATACAAACGAAAAATTAACGAGGCAGACTTGTCTGAAAACGTAAAGTACGAACTTTTAACAAGGTTGGAGGGTATGAAGAATCACACAAAACTTTGTCATGGAGATTTTAATCCGTCCAATATTGTCATCAAAGAAGATGGATCTCATCATATTATTGATTGGGCACACGTAACAAGTGGTAATGCTTCAAGCGATGTCGCTTTAACGTATTTATATTTTGCGATGAAAGGCAAAGAAGATATTGCAAGTCAATATTTAACTATGTTTTCAACAAGAAGTGGAATAGATGTTAAAAACATTCAAAGATGGATTCCAATAGTTGCCGTTACAAAACTTGCAAAGGCAAGTCCTGCGGAAAAAGAATTTTTAAACAACTGCATTAACGTCGCAGAATATCAGTAAAAAGCAATTGAACAAACACAAAACTTGTGTTTGTTCAATGCTTATATTTAAGAGGAGAAATAATGAAAGCAATTTTTAATATTACATATGGTCTTTATGTACTATCTGCAAAAACAGAGAAGCATAACGCATGTATAATAAATACACTGATGCAAGTAACATCTACACCAAACAGGATTTCAATAACAATTAACAAAAATAATGAAACCACTAAAATGATTGAACAAACGGGGATTTTTAATGTTTCTATATTAGATACGTCAACGGATTTTGATTTAATAAAAAGGTTTGGGTTTTCAACGGGTAAGGATGTTGACAAGTTTGATGGGTTTAACGATTTCAAAATTGCAGAAAATGGGGTTACATATATAACCAAGCACACAAACTCATATATTTCAGCAAAAGTTATTTCTAAAACCGATTTGGGAACACATATTACTTTTGTGGCGGATGTTGTTGAAGACGTCGTTCTTACAGATACGAAACCAGTAAGTTATGCGTATTATCTTTCAAATATTAAGCCTAAGGCAGAAAGTGCCAAAAAGGGCGTGTATGTCTGCAAGATATGTAACTATGTTTATGATGGCGAGAGTTTGCCAAAAGACTTTATTTGCCCAATATGCAAACATGGCATAGAGGATTTTGAATTTATAGAAAAATAATTTGATTGGTTGCGAATGAAAACGTTATGAAAAGAACTATTGACTTTCATATTCATACAAATTGCTCTGATGGTGCACTTAGTCCGTGTGAAGTTGTTGAACTAGCAAAAGCGAACGGTGTTATTGCTATGAGTATTGCTGATCACGACACTATTGACGCATATAACCAAACGTTGTTTGAGTGTGCTCAAAAAAGCAATGTCGTATTAATACCCGCTGTGGAAATAAGCACAACTTATTTTGGGGTGGGGTTTCACGTTTTAGGTTATGGAATTGATTTAAAAAATGAAAATTTGAGAGCTACGTTAGCTATGCTTAAAAATGCACGTAGAGATTATTTGTTCAACGTTGCAAAAGCGTTAAATAATTTAGGTTATTATGTAGATATTGAAAAGCTAGCAAAACTTCCATCGGTTGCAAAATCTCATATTGCATTAGATGCGGTAGAACAGGAATGTAATAGGGAAGCTTTACTGAAGCAGTTTGGCAATATACCCAATAAGGGAACATTTATTGAAACATTAATGAATGAAGGATGTCCGGCTTTCGTTGAAAAATATAGAATCTCACCAATTGAGGCGTCAAAGATTATTCATAACGCAGGTGGAAAAGTCGTGCTTGCACATCCAGTTGCTTATATTTATGAAGATGGGCTATCAGAAAGTCAAATCAAAGATTTAATTGTTAAAATGGATGCAGATGGTGTAGAAAGTTATTATATTTATACAGATAAGGATGACAATATAATTGATGAGTGCAATAAGTGGGGAATGATTGCAAATGAACTTGGGAAGTTTAAGACTATTGGCTCAGATTTTCACGTATCCGATGAACATCGCCCAGAGATAGGGTTTGTTAATACAACTCTTGAGTTAAATGAAGAACAAATTCAAGAAATTATTAACAATTTAAAAAATTAAGTTTAAAATCTTGGAATACTTTCCAAGATTTTTTTGTTATTATTGAATTAAAAAAAGCCATATGATAAAATTATTTTAATATTTTTGGAGTGGCTAACTTTATGAAGATTGATTTTTATTGTTTTGTAATGGATAAATTAGGGCAGGAAGATTATTCGGAAATGCGACATACGCATAAATCATATTTTTTTGACAACTTAGAATTCGATATTAACATCGCAAAAAGGTTAGGAAAGTTTGCGGTGTATTGTAAAGAAAGTGGTAAGTTTTATGATTTAAACTGGCAAGAGATTGATGTCTGTGGCAAAGTAATGTTTCCAAGGTGCATTATTTCTGATGTGAAACCAGTGTTTGAAGCGATAGAAAGGTTTGGCGCAATACCTTTTTATACGGCAAATGATTATAAGTTTGCAGAAGAATGGTACAAATATATAAAGCCTATGAATAGAGAAGTTGTTGCAACAACCTATGGTGAGTTTGTGAAAAATTTTCAGCACTATAAAAACAGATTTGGTCGAGTGTTTTTTAAAACGGCACGAAAAAATATTTCGTGTGAAGTATGTGGTGTAATAGATTTAAACAATATGTTTTTCTCTCCGATACTTTCAGACGACGACCTTAATAGTACTCCAACTAAGTTGGGCGAGGTTCAGGCTGGCGAGCCAATGTATGCAGTGTTTACTAATCAATCAAGAGGAAGCAATGATCATAGGTTCAATTGGCTTAGTTATGATGAGGCGGTTTTAATTGAGCCGTTTTTAACATTGAAGAAAGATAAAAAATATGTAAACCTTCCTATTGAGTATAGAAGTTTTGTAGTTGATGGGAAATTTGTAACAAGTCGCAGTTGGGTGCCAGAACATAAAGTGCCACAATCTGTTGTAGATATTACTGCACAAATAGTGGATGCAATGCCTAATGGTATGCAAAAGTCGTTTGTTGTTGACGTGTTGGAATACTTAGATGAAGACGGAAACAGTCATTTTGATTTGTGTGAGATTAATCCAATTACATCATCGGGATATGAGCAGGGAAGTTCTATCTTCTTGCTGGAACCTTCTTTATCCCAATCAGCATTACTTTATCCAAAGTATGACCTTATTGAAAAGCACAATGCAAATGAATAATGAAAACCACACAAAAATTTTTGTGTGGTTTTTAATTGTTTTTTAACATATGTTAATAATTTGTTAAAACCGAATTTTATTTTCCATCATTGTTATTCCATGCTTGAAACAAAGAGTTTCGCTCCAGCATAATGTGCTTTCCTCTGTTTCTTAGATACTTGGTCCAACTTTGGTAGGTCCGATATATCCCTTGGTAATAAATTTTGTTTGGCAACAATTCAATTTGTTGAATGTGTTTGTTATTTACGAACACAAAGAAAATATAATTAAACATATTATCAATAATGTCATAGTGCAAAACCTTTCGATTTACTAAGCCACTTAAAGCTTCAAGCCATTGGGCGTATTTTATTATAGACGGATAATCTTCGGGTGTGAACTGAACGTTTTCATTGGAAATGCTTTCATCACATTTAATCATAATTTTTTGAATATCGTCTTGCGATAAATTCTTCCAAAACTCCAATAAGAAATTTGCCTCGTTAATTTCTTTATCCCGCTTAAATTGGAGATAAATTGCGACAGCTCCAATTACGGCAGTTGAAACAGTTACTATCTCAGCGATTCTGCTTCCAAGTGAACTATCAATAAATAGTGTTGCAAAAAGACCTGCAACAATAACAAATACTGAAATAAATAATATTGTGTTACTTTTTTTCATAAAGACCTCATTTGTTTTAATGAATAAAGTATAACTAATTGAGGCTCAAAAGTAAACTGTTATTCAGAAAACTTTTCATTTATTTTGTTTGTAGTGTTGAAGTCTTCATCGTATATACCAATAAAAGGCAGTTCTCTAAACTTTTCATTGAAGTCAAGCCCAAAGCCAATAACAAAATGATTTGGAATTACAGCGCCTATATAATCAGCAGAAAATTCAACTTTACGATTGCATTGTTTGTCAAGTAGGGTTGCTACTCTTACTGACAAAGCTCCGCGATTTTCAAGTATTGGCACAAGTTCATTCATTGTGATTCCAGAGTCAATTATGTCCTCAACTAAAATAATATTACGGTTGTTAACATTCAGAGATAAATCTTGTAAAAAGTCAATCGAGCCTTTGCTTTTGGTCCCTTCATAGCTTTTAACACGTAGTTCATCAGTTTCAAAATCAATTTTAATATGTTTAACAAGTTCGGAATGAAAAGGTTTCGCTCCTTTCAAAACGCAGACCACTATTGGGTTTGTGTCTTTATAGTCTTGGGTGATTTCTTGTCCAATTTTTTTACACATTTTAATAATTTCATCATTAGTAAATAAAATTTTCATAACGCTTTTCTCCAATATATATGTTGTAACTCACTTATACACGATGTGATGGTAATTGAAAATATTATTCAAAGTTTAAGTTATGCTACTAATAATTGTGTCTATAAACGAAATAGTAAATTTTTGTATATCATAACAAACGTCTCTATTGAACTTTTGTGAAGTTAGTTCGTTGTTTGAAATAATTCTTAGTGCAATTCTATCGACGGAAAATCTTTCACAAGCTTTTAACGATGCGACAGACTCCATATCTTCACATAGCTCTCCAAACAGCTTGTTTAAGTGTACTATTCTATCATATTCTCTTGAAAACATATCTCCAGAGCCGAGTGCTCCGACAATCTTTTTGTGGTTTGTTTGCGTTTTTAATGCAAGATTTACATAGTGAGGGGTAGAGTTAACCGAATAGCTTCTTTTACTACTTGGAGACCACTCAAGGCTGTTGCTTCCTTCGCCCTCATATTTAATAGGGGTGTGAAAATCGTTAATATGAATAGATTTTTCTCCTATTATTATGTCGCCAATGTTTAAATCTTTTGTATGGGCGCCTGCACAACCTTGATTTATAACTAGGTCTGGGGCAAAGGTGTTGATTCCAATAGTGGTTGCAGTAGTCGTATTTATTATCCCTTTTTCAGAAAGTGAAACAATAATTGTGTGTTGCTTGTAGTTGGCGATATAAAATTTAAAGCCGGCAATTTGTTCGATTTTATACGGGTTGTAAACTTCAAGAAAATGCTGAATTTCTTCTTCCATTGCACCTTGTATTAAAATTTTCATTTTAAAATCCTCGCTTATTAAAAATGATTATATCATAAAGAGAATATTTTTTAAACAAATATAATTAATTTTGTATATAAAATTTGTAAGACTAAAAATAAGTAAATTAATTCAAAAGAGGCTTGAGACTAATTGTAACAGCATATTTTAAAGCAATTAATGATGGGCGCATCGCTGAAAGGATGATTGGTGCTGAAAAACAATAATTATTACAAAAAATAATGAAACAAATCCCGAAATCTCATACAAGTGCGGTGAAAGGTGCTTATGTGCAACATGCAGAAAGTACAAATATTTAGACAAGAAAAAGAGTCTATCATTTGGTAGACTCTTTTGTTGTTCTCGTGTAAATATTGAATTGAATATTTGTTTAATTTAATATTATTCATATTTAACAAAATCAATTTATGCGAACAAAAGAAGATTAACAAAGTATTGGACTTTGAATTTTAAAACATTAGTATGAATTTTAAAAGATATTTGACATATAGATGTTGTGTGTGTTAGAATTTAGCTGATAGTAAGGAGATTTTAACAATGGATAAAAACAAAATATACATTATTATACCGGCACTTAATCCAGATGATAAAACAATAACTCTGATAAAGGAATTGAAAAAGCAGGGATGGCATAAAATCCTATTGGTTGATGACGGCAGCAAGGAAGAGTGTAAGGGGATTTTTAAAATAGCAAAAGAAGAGTATTCTTGTAAACTAATTTCCCATTACAAAAATATGGGTAAAGGTAGAGCTTTAAAATATGCTTTCAACCATCTTCTCACTAGTGATGAAGAATTTTCGGCAGTTGTAACGATAGATTGCGATGGTCAACATAGTCCATACGATGTTTCGAAACTTGTTGAAAAGTACGAAGAGTCTGGTGATAACAATTTAATTCTGGGTGTAAGAAAGTTTGATAAAAAAGTTCCATTGAAGAGTAGTTTTGGGAATAAGATGACACGTAGTACTATGGCATTATTTTGTGGCGTTAAAGTGAGTGATGCAAATACTGGGTTAAGGCTTTTCCCTAAACCAATAATGGTTAAATTTTTAGACACTGCAGGCGATCGTTTTCAATATGAAATCAATATGCTTTTGGAAACAAAAGATAAAGATGTTGGTATTGTAGAAGTTCCAATAGAAACTATATATTATGAAAATAACAAATCAACACACTTCAGACCATTTGTGGATTCTTTCAGAATTTATTCATTATTTTTAAAGTACATATTTGCATCGACTGCGTCGTTTGTTGTGGACTTCTTGCTATTTGCACTGTTTTTGGGATTAACTAAAAATATAACATTTGTTTCAAATATTATATTAAGCACCGTGCTTGCAAGAGTCATTTCTTCAACATTTAACTTTATCGTAAACAAAAATAAAGTGTTTAAAAGTGATAATGGAGTGGCGAGAACGGCAATTTGTTATTTTGTTTTAGCGATATTTACAATGTTTGCCTCAGGTATTTTAGTTGATGTATTGGTTGAGTATGCATTATTTAATGCACTACTTGCAAAAATTTTAGTTGATAGTGTGCTGTTTGTTTTCAATTTTATTGTCCAAAGAGATATTATATTTAAAAAAAGGAAAAAGTAGATGGGGTATTTTATAGGTGTAGTTTTAATATTATTATTAACTTTTAGCTATTGTAACTTATTAAAACGTAGTTTTGCATATTGTTTACCTTTTTCAATATTATCGATTATTTCCGCTTTATATGTTTTTGGATTATTTACGATTCTAAACATTGGAGCGTATATTGTATCTGTAATAATTCTTATTTTGTTTACAATTGTGTTGGTAAAGGGGATAAGAAAAAAAGAAGGATTTAATTTTAAGTTTTCTAATTTCGCATTTATATTTTTTATTGCCTTTGCAATATTGCAATTTTTTGCTTTAAAAGATAGGTATATTATATACTGGGACGAGTTTTCTCATTGGGGAACCATAGTAAAGAATATGTTCTATAGTGGGGATTTTGGGAATCTAGGGAAATCAGTCTTATTTCCTGGGTATCCACCTGCAACTGGGATATTTCATGCGTTCTTTATGTTCCTAGGTAATAAGTTCGTAGATGGTTATATGTATATGTCAATGAATTTATTATCAATATCAATGATATTGCCAATCTTTGATAATCTAAATGGGAAGTTTAATATTAAAAATGTTGCAATCGCAATAATTGGTTTGGTTCTTCCTTTAATATTTAATGCAAGCTTTTTTGCGAGTATTTACGTAGATGTGTTTTTAGGTCTTATGTTTGCGTACATTGTGTATACATATCTTTCGTGTAAAAGAATTGATTACGTATTATTTGCAAACTTGTCTTTAGCATGTTTTGTTTTATGTGTAGTAAAAGCTGCGGGATTAGGCTTGTGTTTAATAGCATTAATTATAATAGTTTTAGATTCTATTATATTTAGAAGACAAGAAATTAAAGAGTTCTTTAGAAATAAGATTAATATTTTAGTTTGCTTGTTACCTGTTGTCGCAGTTGTTGTTGCAAAGGTTTCTTGGAATTGCTATTTGACAGTTTTTAAGCTTAATGAGGCTTGGGATGTTTCTGCTGTAACTTTTAAAAGTGTTGTAAAAGCTTTCGTGCATCCAACGGCATATCAGCTTCAGATTTTTAGAGAATTTATAAGACGATCATTTGTATCATATTTTGGCGGATGTATTAATTTGTCATTGGTAGCTATGATGATATTGATGTGCTTGGTTTATTTAGTTCCAAGTATTTGGGATAAGAAAAAGGGTAGAGATTTTTATTTCGCAATAGCTTTATTTGTTGGCTTTATAGTTTATTTGGTTTCAACACTGATATTATATTGGTTCACATATGGTGCTTACGAAGCGACTACTTTGGCAAGCTTTGAAAGGTATTGTTCTACATACTTGGTTGCATGCATTATGTTGTTATTTTATAAATATGTTGTTGAGATGTTTGGAGATTCAGTCGAGAATACGACAAAGAGTAATTTTTTGAAATATTTTGGAGTTGCATTAACTCTTATTGCTTTTACATTTGTGCCAATGATAACAGTAATTAATGTCGCATTCAATCCAACTCGTGAAGCTAGAATGGTTACTAGCGACTTTGAAAATTTTGCAAGCGGGTTAGATTCTGAAAAAGATAGAGTTTGGTTCATACATTGTGATTCATCAGGCTATTACTATCATCAAGCAGTATTTGTTGCGAAACCGCTTATGCTTAATGATTGCTATACATGGAGTCCGGGTGAATCAAGGAGTGAAAGTGATCTTTGGAGTTATAACATATCTAAAGACGACTGGGCTAATGAGTTAAAAACTGGGAATTTCACATATGTTTACATTCAGCAAGCAGATACTATATTTAAAGAAACATATGGTTCATTATTTGAAAGCATAGACGACATAAGTGATTATTCTGAATATAAAGTACAGCTAGATGGCGAGCAAGTAAAATTGGTAAAAATTTAGTTAAAAACACCATGATAACATGGTGTTTTTTATGTTAATTATAAAAATAGTTGTTGCTTGATTCTGTTTATAGTAAATGCAAACACTAAAAGCTAATGATTATGATCTGTATATGCGTTAGCATAAAATTTGATAAATATTTTCTCCGTGAAAGTTTTGCCGATTAAAAAGCATAAAATAAGCCTAAAAGGTTTAGTGAGATTATAAGGTAGGTTTTTTATATGAGTTTT
>JAGBBI010000235.1 GCA_017938565.1 Clostridia bacterium | reverse complement strand
GATGAGCTTTGCTCGTCCTTAAAGCAAATTAAAACGACTTGATAGTCGTTTATGCTCATTATAAAATGAGCTGAATGAAAGGAGAATAATTTTATGTTAGAAATAATTAAATCATTCTTCTCCCCTGTAGGGGGGGGGGCGAACAAGCTTCGCTTCACAGAATGGAAATCAATCAAGGAAGCAATTTCCTTACGAAAATTACAATGGGAAGGAGGATTTGCGTCAAGAGTATAACAACTCTTCAAGCAATTCCGACTTCAATAGAAAGAGAATACGTTCTAAAGAACATATCGAGGGAGGTGAAGAGTATCTAAAATCTTCTTATGGAAGATTTGCAGATGGAAGCAACGCTTCTGTCTTAATCTCTTCATCTTTCGCAAGCGAAAATATCGTAGGGGGGGGGCAGCTACGCTCGAATAACTATTCAGCAAGCAGTCGCTCAATTAAAGGAAAACGTGCTTATGCACATTTCAAAGGAGGTGAAGGCAATTACACTAGCTTAATGTCTAGTGATTTTGCCGGAACCGAGACAATGTTAAACCCTGGAAACGCAAGTTTCTGGAATGTGGACGTTAGTTCACGTTCTGACCACATAGTCGGGGGGGGGCGAAATCCACTGGAAGCGTCAGCTTCTGGAATGCAAGCAGAGCTTGTGTTCTTGGATTCATCTTCAAGAAAGGGGGCAAGCCGTTTAGTAGGACGTTGCGTAGCAACATCCGTAGGCTTGTTCCGCAGGAATTTGGACGTGAGCTTTATGCGAATGTCCTTGCTTCCTTATGGACACGAAATGATTTCTCTATGGAAGGAGGTGGCGGACATCTAATATCCGCTATTTCCTTTTTTGGAGGTGCAATCTTATGTTAATTAATACAGACTTTTTACTTAATCAAATTTATCCTGTAGGCTCACTTTATATAACAACAAACTCAGCCAATCCATCAACTTTTCTTGGTGGCACCTGGGAGAAAATAACGAGCGATGCCTATTTAAAAATAGTGAGTAGTAATGCCGGAAGTCTTGGCGGAACATCATCACAACACAAAATACCGGTATCTAGTATGCCAAATCACTCTCACCAAGTTAGATATACTGGTGGTTCGGCAAATGGTATTTATGGTGGTATGCCTGGTACAAGTGTTAATGCTACTCCTAGATATAATGATTTATTAGTGGCTTATGAGGGTGGCGGTAACGCATACTATCCTTACTATTATGGAATTTATGTATTTAGAAGAACAGCATAAGATTGTTTAGATATTATATGTCTATTTAATATGCAAATAAACGTAGACTTAATTTACCCTATTGGGTCAATTTATATGACTACCTCAACGGTCTCACCTGCCGTCCTATTTGGTGGTACGTGGGAACGTATCAAAGGTAGATGTATTGTAGGTGTAGATGAAAATGACACTGACTTTGGAACTGCCAGTAAAACAGGCGGCGAAAAGACACATAAATTAACTATTACAGAAATGCCAAAACATAACCATCCAATAGTTGTAGATAAACCTGGTAGTGATATAGGAACATCTTTATATGGTGCCAATATGGTGCAACAAAACTTTAAATGGGGTGATGGTAATATGGTTAGAGGCACTGGTGGAGACGGTGCACATAACAATCTACAACCTTACTACACTGCCTACATATGGCGTAGGACGGCTTAATAAGCCATCCCAGATGACCGCAGGTCGTCTTAGAACAGCATAGGTCGTTAGACCGGGATGCGACTTGTCGTGTCCTAAACATTTCGTGATGAGCAAGCCTTAAAGGCGAACTTATGAAAATTAATAAAGATTTAATTATTAGTGATAGCACAACTAAGTTAGGTGATTTACCAGCCTTAACAACTGATTATATAGTAGAACGTGGAAATAAATACATTAAATATAATAGTGGTATTATATTTCAATGGGGGCGTTATACATATACTGGTACAAGAACATTTTCTTTTAAAGGATGGTACCTAACTAATCCAATTACTAATCTTAAATATCCTATTACAATGAAATCAATTATATCAAGCTCAGTAAATTCATATTGGAGTGATGGAACAGCCTGTTGGTTAATAACTAATAATGTGCCATCAGCAACCCAATTTGGAACTATATATGTGGGAGCCGATACACAAGCAAATAGCTGCACTGCTTATCTTGATTGGTTTGTGGTAGGAACTTGGAAATAATAGAGCGACCGCCTGCCTCGAAGAGTGGGATGCGGCTTTGCCGTGTCCTCAACGAGCAAAAGCGAAATAAATGATTATAAACACAGATTTAATCTACCCTATCGGTAGTATATATTTAAGTATGAATGCCACAAATCCATCAAAATTTTTTGGTGGTACGTGGATTCAAATAAGTCAAGGACGTTGTTTGGTTGGTGTAGATACATCAGATAGTGAATTTGCTACTGCTGGTTTAACTGGTGGTAGTAAATATTTACAAGGTCATAAACACTCAACTTCTTGGTCAGTTACCGGAACTGGTAAAAGCAACGGTATACAAGATTTATCAGGAAATCAAATTAATGTTGGTACTTCTGGTAATTTACAACCATACTTGACTTGTTATATTTGGCAGAGAACTGCTTAAATATACTCTCTTATGATATTTTGAAGATTTAGATACAAATCTTATGAAAAATATGAATATATTTTTTAGGGATGCCGACCTTATGGGAGGTGTTCTATGATTATAAATACAAATATGTTATTGGCAGCCTACCCTGTAGGTTCGCTATACTTAACAACAAATGAAATAAATCCAGGAACTTTATTTGGTGGAACCTGGGAAAAGTTGACTGGGGATGCTTATCTTAAAATAGTGACAAGCAATCCTGGTCAATATGATGGTACGTCAGAACAACATAAAATACCCATCAATAGTATGCCTTCTCATAGGCACGGTAATAGAGTTACTTTAAATATGTCTCAAGGTGCTGGTCAAGATAGAAACCTTGTAGTTGGTGGAGGTC
>JAGBBI010000234.1 GCA_017938565.1 Clostridia bacterium | reverse complement strand
CTCCTGCAACAATTCCAAGAAAACAATCATATACTAGCGACATAGAAAAAACAAAAGCACCATTCAATAGTGAAAATACACAAAAACAAAGCAAAATGTATATTACACCAAGTATTGACCCTTTTAACGCCCCACGACTACCATCTTTACAAACAAACAGCACACCAATTGCTATACTAATAATTTTAATAATGATGTTTGCCGGAGTGATTATCGAATCACTTAAATTAAACCATTTGATTAGCAATGCAAAAATCAATATTAATGCAAGCGACACAATTATTGAGACCAACGCCCCAACCGTCATATTTAACCATGATTTATTACTCTTTTCATATGTATTAGTTGCTGATTTAGCCATAAGAACCCCTACCTTAAATGTTTATACTAATATATATGAAGCTTCACACATTAAATATGCTAAATAAAAGTGTGTACAAATTTTATTCGTACACACTTTTAATAAATTACTTTTTCTTTTTGTTTGTATTCTTTTTTGCAGGTTCTTTTTCTTCCTTGTTTAAGTCGTCTGAATTGTTTTCAAAATCAACATCAACAACCGTAGGTTCTTCAATTGATTCTTCTTTATTTAAATCTTCTACAACTTCAGCTTCTAACGAGCCCGACTTTGCTGTTGCAACTTGTTCACCAGTAACAACGCCAGCAATTGCATCCAAATTGAACTCAATATACATCTTATTGCTTTTATCGCCAGTTTCAAGCACAAAAGTTTTCATTCCGTCTTTTTCGTTAATTCTTACAATTCTTCCAATTATTCCGCCAACGGTTTGAACCTTATCTCCTGCCTTTAAATTGCTTTGCATTTCTTGATATGCTTTGACCCTTTTGTTTTGATTAATCGTTGGAAGCACAAGCATCAAAATAATTAATACGCCCAATACTACAAGCATAATAATTGAAGAGCCTGCACCGCTTCCTTCGTTAAGTAATAAATTATACATCTTTTTTTTCTCCTTATTAAACTACTTAAATTGTATCACACTTTCATATATTTATGCAATGAAAATTATGTGAAAAAGTTTAGTTTTTTGACTTATTATATCCAGTTTTGGCAAAATATTCATCTCTAAACTCTAAAAGTCTGTCTTCTCTTATTGCCTTTTTGATATCTTCCATTAAATGCGTTAAATAATACAAATTATGATAAGACAATAGACTTGCACCAAACATCTCACCTGCATTCATTAAATGACGCAAATATGCCTTTGTATAGTTCTTACAAACATAGCAATCGCACTCATCGTCAAGTGGAGTATAATCTTCTTTATACATCCCATTTTTCACAACAACCTTGCCTTTTGATGTAAATGCTGTTCCGTTCCTTGCAATACGAGTTGGCAATACACAATCAAACATATCAATTCCTCGAATTACACCCTCTACCAGGCAATCAGGACTTCCAACACCCATCAAGTATCTTGCCTTATTCTCTGGATAATGAGGTTGCAGTAGGCTTAAAATTTCGTACATCTTTGGTTTTGGTTCACCAACAGACAATCCACCAATAGCAAGCCCTACTTTCGCATATTTTTTGCATTCTTCAAGACTTTTTAATCTTAAATCATTATACATATTACCTTGTACTATTGGGAATAACATTTGCTTTGGGTTTTGCTGAGCCTTGAAACATCTGTCAAGCCATGCATGGGTTCGCTCCATTGCAACTCTTGCGGTTTTGTAATCAGCGTTAGGCTCTGAGCAAACATCAAAAGCCATTACGATATCTAAACCCAAGCAGTTTTGTATTTCAATTGCTTTTTCTGGAGTAAAGAAATGTTTTGAACCATCCAAGTGCGAAGCAAATTCAACTCCATCGTCGGTAATCTTGTTAAGTTTTGCAAGTGAAAAAACTTGAAATCCACCACTGTCGGTAAGTATTGGTTTTTTCCAATTCATAAATTTGTGCAAGCCACCCGCATTCTTTACAATATCCATTCCCGGGCGCATATACAAGTGGTAGGTATTAGACAAAATTATCTGAGCCCCAAGTTCATCAACCGCCTCTGGGGATAATCCCTTAACAGTAGCCTGTGTCCCAACTGGCATAAAGACAGGAGTCTCAATTACCCCGTGTGGTGTAGTAAGCTTTCCAATTCTCCCAGCATTTGAACTTGTATACTCTACTTCAAACTTAAAATTTTCTTCCATTTTAATCCCCCTTTGAATCTATAAACATACAGTCGCCAAAACTAAAAAACCTATATCGTTCCTTTATTGCAGACTCATAACACCTAAACAATTCATCTTTCCCAATTAACGACGATACAAGCATTAAGAGAGTACTTTCTGGCAAGTGAAAATTTGTAACTAAAGAGTCTACGAATTTAAACCTGTATGGCGGATAGATAAATATTGATGTAGTTCCACTACCCGCTTTTATTGTACCATTATCATCTGAAACACTTTCAAGAGTTCTAACCGACGTGGTCCCAACCGCAATAATTCTTTTGCCGTCTTGCTTTGCTTTATTTAATCTTTCAGCTGTATCGCTATCAACATAGTATTCTTCGCTGTGCATTATATGGTTTTCTACATCCTCAACTTTTACAGGTCTAAACGTCCCAAGTCCGACATGTAAAACAACCTCTTCAATTTGAACACCCTTATTTTTAATTTTTTCTAAAAGCTCCGGCGTAAAGTGTAAGCCTGCCGTTGGTGCCGCACTCGACCCATCAATTTTTGCATAAACAGTTTGATACCTGTCTTTCTTTTTTAATTTTTCCTTTATATATGGTGGAAGTGGCATTTCTCCAATCCTATCCAACTCAGCTTCTAACGTATCACCACTCAATACCTTAAACGCAATTACCCTTTCGCCAGTTTCATTAATAGACTTAACTTCTCCGAGCAAATTATCGCTATATCTTATAATCGTTCCGACTTTAAATTTTTTGCCTGGCTTAACCAAACATTCATATGTGTTTAGTTCGAGTTTCTTCAACAAAAGAGTTTCTAAAACTTCGTTTTTTCCTTCTCTTGAACCATAAATCCTTGCAGGAATGACCTTGCTTTTATTGATAACCAAAACATCGTTTGGAGATAAATAGTCAATTATATCAAAAAAATGTTTATGCTCAATAGTTTTTTTAGGTATATTGTAAACCAACATTCTTGAATGGTCTCTTTTTTCAATCGGCGTTTGAGCAATTAATTCTTCTGGTAGTTCATAATAAAAATCACTGGTTTTCATTTCATATTCTTCCTTTAATTAGTGCTTTAGTATTATACACTATTACTTTCAATAAATCAATAAAACTCTTGCGATTTTTATATCACAAGAGTTTTTATTTTACTTATTGTTTGGTGCTGGAGGATTAAATTTTACACCCATATGTTGATAAGCGGGTTCCAAAGCAATTCTTCCCCGTGGTGTCCTTGCAATAAATCCAATCTGCATCAAAAATGGCTCATAACAATCTTCTATCGTTGCAGATTCTTCGCCAGTGATTGCAGCAAGAGTTTCTAAGCCCACTGGACCGCCATTAAATTTATTAATGATTGTATCCAACACACGTCTGTCAACGAAGTCCAATCCTAAATCATCAATTTCCATTTTTGAAAGAGCGTGATCTGCAAGTTCTTTTGTTATTACATCGTTCCCTTGAACCTCTGCAAAATCCCTAACGCGTTTTAATAGTCTATTCGCTATTCTTGGTGTACCTCTGCTTCTTCCTGCAATTTCTTTTG
>JAGBBI010000028.1 GCA_017938565.1 Clostridia bacterium | reverse complement strand
CTGAAACACTTTCCATAATCTACCCCATAAAACTTCTCTTAAATTTTCACTATAAGTATAAACAAAAAATATATTTTAAGTCAAATAAATAAGCCCCTTTTAGTTATAATTTTCATATCTTTTGAATAAAAGTTTAGTAATGAAAACCACTTCTCAATTTAAAGAAAAAATAAATATAATGACCATTATAAAAGTGTCCTTCACACTAGTTGGAACCCTTATCGGAGCAGGATTTGCAAGCGGAAAAGAAGTAACTACATTTTTTGGATGCTTTGGCAACGTCAGTTATTTGTTTATTTTCTTATTTTGCATAATATTTGCTTGCGGAATTATATTTTTTTCATTTATAGACAAAAATCAGCTACCCAAAACACTAAAAACTGCAATTAATATAGCCGTATTTATTTCTGAAATAATTTCTATTACTGCAATGATGGCCGGCCTTTCGTCAATTCTTTCTATACTTTTTGTAAACGATATACCGTTTTATTTATCACTAGTTCTTATTTTTATGATAGTTATCTGTGGGCTGAAAGGACTTACAACGACCAACATCATCTTAATCCCATTCTTATTTATATCAATTATTGTATTTGGGGTTGTTGGAGTTAGTACAGCAGACACTCTTGAACTTGCGATCATAAACAACTCCAAAATTTTCAAATTTATGTCCTTGCCTTTATATATAGGCCTAAACCTATTTGGCGTTTTCCCAATTGTATTAGAATTTTCCGGCTTGCAAAATAAAAAAGAAAAAATATTTAGTGCAATTACTACTTCTACAATGATTTTTATACTTATGCTTTGTTTTTGCTTTACAATACTGAACATCTCAAGTTCCTTTATCGCATCGGAGCTCCCACTAGTTGTATACATTTTAACAAAAGCGCCCAACCTAATAATTGTTGTGGTATTAACTCTTACCATTGCCATCATAACAACTATTATTTCTGACGGTTTCGTTGTAAGACAAATTCTATCAAATAACGGAAATAATTTCGCAAATATTAGTTTCGCACTTATTTTCTTTGGGGCTTTTTGTGTTAGCAATTTTGGATTTGCTCAAATTGTAGAAACACTTTATCCGATAAATGGACTTATTGGTTTAATTTTGATTTCTCTTGTAATTTTTTTCGGAATTAAAAATAAGACATTACATAAAAAATCCAGTGAACAATGAAGTAAACTCCATAATTCAACTGGATTTATCTAATTAATCGATACTATCAATTAATCTGCCTTGTTTATTATAAACCTTTATTTTCTTTTGTCCGTCTCCGTCCTCGTTTATTTTCGAGATTGCTTCTTCTTTGGTAGAGGTTTTTGCAATAACTCTGTTATTTTTCTTTATAGTCCACTCTGCTTCATTTTTGCTTTGAACAATCGTGTATAAAACAGAAGTGTATTCTTTTTCATCAGACGCTTTTTTTTCTTTCTTTGCTTGTCTTGCTTTATTAATAAATTTTTCTTTTCCCTTCTTTTTTAACACAACAACAACAATCAACCATGCAATAGCGCCTACTACAAGCAGACTTCCGACTACTATTCCTACAATAGCCCAAGCTGATAACCCGTCATTATTCTCGGATTCATCATATAAAATCATAAAGTTAACTTGACTTATTGCGCTGAAGCCATCTTCATCTACTGCACTATAATACACCGAATATATTCCAGCTTCTGCAACTTCTACATACGCTTTATTCTCAGCATCGTACTTAATTTCAACAGCCTTTCCGAACTTGTCATAAACCTTAGTTGTGATATTGGTTAGAGATTTACCAAACTTATCCACTGCCGTTGCATCAATTAAATAAACCCTATTTGCCTCGCCAGTCCAAATAATATTTTCGTATGTGCTTGCGATCGTTATTGTTGGTTTCACTATTGTACCACTTGATACAGTATTTGTTACCTCTTTAGTTCCAGACAAATAGCTAAATAAGAATTCTACTTTATAGTTATCTGTTTTTGTAACAACAAATTTCCCATCTTTGGTTGCGACAGTAAGTCCATCTGAGGTAGTAACATTTGCAACCATAGAATGACCAAAATACCCCTTTACATATGGAGCACGAATCTCAACTGTTCTTTCTCCTTCAGTATCCTTAGAAGAAACAACTTGTTTCATATTAAGGAAATAACTCACATCTGAAACGGTCGCTTCGTATGCTGTTACAGTGGTCTTAATTCCGGTATCATTGTTAGTAATAACGTATCTTCCCGGATAATTAATTACTATTTCGTTTCTATCCTCAATAACATATTTGCCGTTTTCTGTTTCTACCGAGAAGCCCGAAGCAGACTCTTGTAAAAACAATATTCTGTCTCCCACCTTTGCAGTTAAACTTGCATACTCATTTGCAACCAACACTGATGGCTTTGATGACATATTATAGCTATATGGCTTCACAGATTCAACAATATGTTTTCCATCTACTGCCAACGCCATAAATATTTCAGAAACCAAACTTCTGCCACTTAATACAACTACAAAATTTTCATCTGAAACGACCTCTAACTCATTTATCCTTCCATTTACCACTGAAATTGATTTTGGGCTTGATAATTCTGCATCTTCTTTGTACACCAAGGCCGTAATAACATTTACATTCTCAAATGAGAATGTGTACGTATTTGACGCTTCGTCAAACGAAGCTCTTGCTCCAGACACATTTATAAAATCAGAATCTAAGTCGTTCTTAGTTTCTTCACATACTTTAATATAGAAAGACTGACTTCTTGTATTGCCTGCTGAATCTGCGAACTTATATGTTACTATATAAGTCCCTATCGATAGATTTACTGTTTCTCCAACATTTGCAAAATGAAGTTGACCGCCATCATTTGGAGCAATGTTATATAAAGCATTTGTTTGTTTGTATTCAATGCTAATATCTACCCCATTTGTCTTATTTCCCTTGTTGTCGACATCGCTTGCAGATGCATTTGGGAAAGTAAAAGGAGCCGTATCTCCACTATCTACATAAATAATGTTTTTATATTCATCAATTTTAATTCCAGTTGGCTTTCTGTCATCGTTATATTCAGTAGCCAAATGAGATTTATAAGACTTTGTTAATGTTCCTGTAATCGTATCACTTATTTCATATCCAATTGAATAATTAACAACCAGCTCATATGAAAAGCTTCCCTTTTTTGCCTTTTCAGACAACTTGGAAAAGTCAATACTATAACTATCTGCATTTTTTGTAATCACATACTCAACACCTTCGCCAGCCTCATCGAATTCAACCTTATTTCCATTTGAGTCTGTAAAGTAAACTTCCACTTGTACGCCTTCGTTATCCAAAAATCCCATGTAATCATCATGAGAGAAAGCCCCATTTACCGTAGGTTCACATTTTGGCAATGTGAATACATTAATATCATTTTCTTCTGACAACTCATCTTCAGGATTTACCAAAATAATATCTTTGAATACTTTTTTACATTCAAACACATATGCACCCGCATCAATCTTTGAGTTTGCCGTAATAGTTTTTTCAAAATCTAAACTTTCAGATTTGTAAATGATTTCGTATTTCGCCCCACTATCAGAGATACTACTTATGCCTTCAAGGTCTCTAGCAATAAAAGATAAACTGTCGCTATTCATTATTTCTGATAAAATAACACTTGTTTCTTCGGTTGTTTGTTCACCAGTATTACTTAAGTCATAATAGTAAACAGTTTCCGTACCATCAATGTTTTTTACCATCTTCACCGTAAGTGTTGCATCCTCAACATCTTGAAGATTAACAAATTCACCATGCACATTTTTAACCTGAACGCCCGCCAACCAATATGACTTAAACAAGTATATTATACCCTTATCTTCTACCTCTTTTAACTCTTCTGAAAGTATATAATTATCCTCTTTTTTTGCTTCATCTTTCTTAATTTCAGAGGTTGTTGGATTACCATAGTTATCACCAAATTTCACATTTACGTACTTATACTGCTTTACGTCTTCACCGTTTACTTCTATGGTTTTTGAATATTCAATATAATAAGTACCTAACACATTGTTAATATTTGTAAATTTACCTGAATTGTATGGAACATTCTCGCCATAAGGAGAAAAAACTTTGATTGTTACATTTGTTGTTTCGCATTCTGGAATTTCCACATAGCTCCCAGTTTTGGCAGTTTCTGAAACTGTTTCAGTTAGAACAATTTCTTCAATAGAATTTTCTACAGCAATGTAATATTGACGTGAAAAAATTGAAGGAAGTTCGTCTCCACCATCTTTTTTAAACATTACTGCATATAAACCAGGCTGTGTGAACGAATAAGAAGTTTCATCCTCAACCCTCACAAAGTTCAATAATTGATTTCCATCAGGTGCCCACAACGAAACATATACATCATTCGTTGTATAATTTGTTAAAAAGTTTTTAAATTGTACAATATTGTTGTCTGTTACATTAAACGCTTGATTAAAACTGTTGTAATTAACGTTTAATGTCGAATTATTCATCAAAATAGTATTTACATTTTGACTATCTGCACTCGCTTTTTTATATGCCAAAGACGGTGCACCAAGCACTCCAACAGCCATAACAAAAGCTAATATGATTGAAAATATTTTTTTCTTTGATTTCATAAGTTTAGTATTCTCCTAAATCTGGTTGTTTTATTTGCTCACGCTTCTATATATTTTAAAACAAATTGGCATAGTTTGTCAACAACTTATAATAGAAGTATTTATTCACTTTTGACAGATTTTGTTTTTGAATTGTCTAAAAAAGCCAAATAATTTAAAAGTGATACAATTATGGTTATTAAAGTTTCAGCCACTAATAGAATTACAAAATACATAAAAGTAATTGTTATTTCTATTTCTAATATCGTAGACAGTAGAAACACCAAAAACTCTGCAAATATAATAGATATAACATTCCATGATAAGCACAATATTAAATTTTGAATCAATGATTGTCTAACAACACTCATTGATGACATACCAAAACTTTGTTGTAACTTATAATTTTTATTATCCTTTTCAAATATAAATAAAATCGAAACCAGTGTCATTACACAGCCAATCACCAATATAAACGCAATCAATGCCGAAATCACATTCTCTATTGCTAAAAGGTTTTCTTTTAAATAATTATAAATCCCTGCCGAATTCTCTCCCGCAGACGCAAAAACGACACCAAGAAAAGTCTTTATGGAAGCCGGAATAACTAGGTACATCAAGCATATTAAAGCATTCACCGAAACAACTTTTATGAAAAAAGATTTTTCTGCTACTAAATTTTCCCAAATAGTTTTTATTGTATCGCAAAATTTCATAATTATTTAGTCTTCCTTTTGCTAGATTTTACAGGTTTTATTAAAAGCTCTGAATCTTCTTCAATTTTAGCTTCCTTAACATCTTTCTTTGTTTCTTCTTTTGCTTTTTTTGCTGTGGCGGTTTTCTTTGGACTTTTTACATCACCGCCGTCATCTTTCTTTACAGCACCAACCAACTCTTCAATCGTCAATTGATTATTGTCATTGTCTTTTTTCTTCTTAGGAGGAGATGCCGTAATTGTTCTTTTAGTGCTTTTCTTTCTCTCAGCAACTTTAGTTTTTGTTTCCTTCTTTGGTAAATTTACCTCTTTTCCTTCTTCCTTTTTCGATGTTTCATCAACAGGTACAACCTGTTCTTCATTCGCCTTTTCTAAATTATTAAGTTTTACCTCATCCACGCTTTCTTCTTTCTTGGTTTCAACTTTTTTCTCGGGAACAATTACTTGTTTTTTAATCGACGTCTTTTGTGTCTTTTTCTTTTTTGCATCAATATCTATAACTTCACCAACATTTTTGCCTCTTGTAATCTTCATATTTTCAACAAGCATACCTCTGCTCATTGTAAAAACTCGTTTTGCACGCTTTAAAAAGTTTTCATCTCGGGTAACAGCAATTATAGTTACCCCCCCCTTATTAAGCGCAGTAAATAAATTTAATATTAGTTCTGATGACTCTTCGTCCATTAATGCGGTTGGATTATCGGCAATTATGACCTGTGGGTTTGAAGCTATCGCCCTTGCTATCATCACTCTTTGACACTGCCCCACAGACAAATCGGTTGGCTTTAATGACAAAATTCTTTCAGACAAACCAACAGAATTTACTGCTTTTACAATGGCATTTTTTCGGTCAGGCTTCGGCATTCTTGACACACGTAACGCCAACTCAATATTTTGCTCAATTGTTCTTTTCTCTAACAAATAAACAACTTCTGGCACTACTCCAAACCTTGAGCATTTTAATGCTTGCAACTGTTTTGATGTGTATTTAGAAAGTTCAATTCCATCTATAAAATATTCACCACTAAACGACAAATCGTCTGCACCAATTATCGAAAGAAGTGCAGATTTGCCAGAGCCATTAACTCCTTGAATACAAACAAAATCACCTTGTTTTATTTCAATAAAAATATTTGACAATGTATTTACTTTCTGTTTTTTTGAATTTAATGTAACTTTGTTTACGTTTTTTAAGTTTAACATAACTAGGACACCCTCTATTTTTCATTATGAATTTATTATACCACATCTTTTTCCAAAAAGTGAATACTTATTTGATAATTTAAGTGAAAAATTTTTTAAATGGTTGACAATTTGACTTATTGCGATTATAATCTAGTCATTAATAAATCCTATAAGCAAGGTGGCGACTTGCTTGGAGATAGCCAAATACTATCCGCTTCCTACTTGGCGTTGTAAAGTGAATTAAGGTGGGTTTTATACCAATTAGGGTGGAACCGCGGTAATGAAAATTATCGTCCCTTCGTGAATAAGTTAATTATTAAACTTTTCACGAAGGGATTTTTATTTTATAGGAGAAAACAAAATGAAAAATTTAACTATGGACACTATTGTTAATCTTTGCAAAAATCGTGGATTTATTTTCCCAGGAAGCGAAATTTATGGCGGATTTGCAAACACTTGGGATTTTGGTCCTATTGGTGTAGAACTTAAAAACAATATTAAACGTGCTTGGTGGAAAAGATTTGTTCAAGAAGACCCAAATACTTACGGCGTAGACGCAGCAATATTAATGAATCCAAGAGTTTGGGAAGCAAGCGGACACGTTCAAAGCTTTGGAGACCCAAAAATGGACTGCAAAAACTGTAAACAAAGATTTAGAGCAGACACTTTGGTTGAAAATCACAGCAAAGGTTCGATCTCTGCCGAAGCTATGACGAACGAAGAACTTGAAAAATACATTGAAGACAACGACATAAAATGTCCACATTGCGGAACAAGGAATTGGACAGCAATCAGAAAATTCAACCCTATGTTTACCACAAGCCGTGGAACATTAGAAGAAACAAGTGATGTTGTTTATCTTCGTCCAGAAACCTGCCAGGGTGAATATGTAAACTTTTTAAATGTTCAACGCTCAGCCCGTGCAAAAGTACCTTTTGCAATTGCTCAAATTGGTAAATCTTTTAGAAATGAAATTACACCTGGAAACTTCTTGTTTAGAACCATTGAGTTTGAACAAATGGAGCTTCAAAAGTTCTGTAAAGATGTAGAATCTATGGATATCTATAACGACTACAAACAAAAAGCTTTAGATTTCGTTGTAGACCTTGGTCTTAAACCTGAAAATCTTAGATACCATGACCACGACAAGCTTGCCCACTATGCAAAAGCTGCTTGCGATATCCAATTCAACTTCCCTATGGGCTGGCAAGAATTAAATGGTATTCACCACAGAGGTGATTGGGATTTGTCAAGACACCAAGAATATTCAGGCAAAAATATGAGTTACCTCGACCCATTTACAAATGAAAAATTTACACCAAATGTAATTGAGTATTCAATCGGAGCAGACAGACTTATGCTTGCAATTTTGTGCGAAGCTTACGAAGAAGAACAACTAGAAAATGACTCAAGAGTTGTAATGCATTTAAATCCCGCAATCGCTCCATATAAAGTAGCAATTCTACCTCTTCAAAAGAATTTGAGCGAAAAAGCCAATGAAGTATATTCAAAACTTTCAAAACACTTTATGTGTGATTATGATGAATCTGGTTCAATTGGTAAAAGATACAGAAGACAAGACGAAATTGGAACTCCTTATTGTGTAACTATTGACTTTGACACTCTTGAAGACAACACGGTTACAATCAGAGACCGAGACACAATGAAACAAGAAAGAATCTCTATCGACGAACTAAAATCATATATTGAAGAAAGAATACAATTTAATTAACAACAAAGGAGAGCGACTTTGCTCTCCTTTATTTTGTCATTTAAATCATTCATACTTTTGTAATTACTTTTACAAAGTTTTTCTTGCCTTTTCTCACAATCAATTCTTGCCCAACACTCAACTTTACGATCTCGCTAATATCGGTTTTTTTAATTCCATCAATCTCAATACCGCTTTGTTCAATTAATCTTCTTGCTTCACTTTTTGATTTTATAATAGATAGGTGTGATAAAAAATCTATAATAGTCATTTCTTCATCATTTTTAATTATTTCAGTCGGCATATTTTCAGTGTTTATATTCCTGTTTTCAAAAAGATTTTGAGCAGTTTTCTGTGCTTTTAATGCTTCTTCTTCCCCATGAACAAGTTTAGCAACTTCAAAAGCCATAAGTTTTTTTGCCTTTACAATATCTTCTCTGCACATTTGCTTAATTTCATCAACATCTATCTTTGTGAAAAACCTTAATAATCTCTCAACATCTGCGTCCAAACAATTTACAAAATGTTGGAAGAAATCAAATGAAGATGTTTTCTCGCGAGATACCCATAATGTGCCTTTTTCAGTTTTACCCATTTTAACACCTTCTGCATTTGTTAAAAGCGGACATGTTAAACCCATCATCAATTGTCTTTCTTTTCCATCTGCAAAGTTCATTTTTCTTGACAAGTCAACACCTGCAACAATGTTTCCCCATTGGTCAGATCCACCGATTTGTAGCACACAACCAAATTTATTGTTTAAATGGATAAAGTCAAACGCTTGCATTAGCATGTAACCCATTTCCATAAAGGTTAAACCGCCCTTTTCAAGTCTATTTTTGTATAGGTCATTTCTTAGCATTTCATTGACGTTAAAATGAACTCCCACCTCTCTTAAAAAGTCAATGTATGTTGCTGGTTTTAACCATTCAGCATTATCAACTACTATTGCTGGATTTTCGCCGTCTGTGCGAACAAATCTTTTAATTATACTGCTGATTTCCCTAGCATTTCTTGCAACTTCTTCTTTGCTTAGCATTTTCCTCATATCTGTTTTATTCGTTGGATCTCCAATAAGCGCTGTTGCTCCACCAACTAGCACGATACATTTATGGCCACAATCTTGCAAAATTCTAGCCATTTGGAGTCCGAAAAAATGGCCAATATGCAAGTCATCTGCTGTTGGATCTATTCCAATGTAAAATGTTATAGGTCCTTGTTTTAATAGTTTTTTTGTTTCTTCTAAATGTGTGGTTTGAAATACAAATCCACGATTTTCTAATTGCTCAAAAGCATTATCTTTAAACATAATTATTTCTCCTTTTATATTATATCAAATTTTATTTATTTTTTCCAAATCAATTTCAATATCGCCCCAAAGGGCGTATGTTTTTCTAAACCATTTCATAATTTTATTTCCTTTTAAACAAAAAATCTGTCATAAGCTTACACTTGTGACAGATCTTCCCAAAAATAAAAACTGCCACATAGCGATATTGCTATATGACAGATGTTTTTAATATTCTTAATTATTTGCAACACAAAACTTCTACATATAGCAATCTAAATGTAGTAGTAATAATATGAGTTTAAAGCAAATAAATTTTTCATAATATCTCTCCTTGATATGCAATTATTATAGCCAATAAATACATAAAAGTCAATGTTTTTTAGAAAATTAACATATAAATCATTGTTTTACACAAAAAGAAAAAAATAGTGATAAGCTTACATAATTCTAAAATAAAGGCTGTTGCAATTAAAACAAGAATATGCAATTCCCTTAACCCTCAATCCCGGACTTCTCTTGCAATGTATATGCAATTCTCTCTCAGCCCGACACTCACTTAAACCTTCCTTGTGCATTTTATGCCATCTGCAAACCCACACGGTGTTGCACACTTATACCCAGCAAGACACCTTGCTCCAAGCGTGAATGGCTTTATCCTGTTGTATAAATTTAAATAATATTTTGAGTTGTCCACACCATTAGCCTTTTTCTCTAAGGCATTCGCATAGCGAATTGTATTTTCACGTACTACATTCATAACATCTCTTTGGGCACATGTACAAAGTCGCTCTTTTGCTCTTAAAATGAAGCTATCAAATGTTCCGCTTTCACACACCTTGATTAATGCACCTTGCGGAATATCATCAACGCTCTTTTTCGCCAAATCCAACAACCATAAATCAACCATATTTTTATCATCTTTAATAATTTCTGGTATAAAATACTTCCTTTCTTTCCCACTTAAAAAATCGTCAATAGATTTCCGATCTATAAAATAATCCAAACTTCTATGCCTATGTAAATCGGCAAGAGCAGGAATTGAACACTCATAAGTCGTTTGATATACATAATCAAAATTAGATACATCAAATCCATCTCTTATTAGTGTTAACCCCCTATCTTTATTGTCATTTGCGACATTCTCTTTATACAGACTATTGTCTTTTATAAATTGTACAAAGCATTGAAAATAAGGTTTAAGCCTTTCATAAATATAATTTGTTGGAGCTTCAATCTCTTTTTCAAACCAATGACAAAGATAATTAAGTTGACGAAAACTTGTTGTATAAATCATATTTGTTGCAGGAAGAAAAATCGAATTTAAACATCTTGCATTTTCTTGCGCCAGTTTCTTTATTTTCATATCTGTCATAAATGGCTCATTTGGATAACATTCTTTTATCTTTTTCATAAAGATTTCAAGCCACTTATCGTATAAATTTTCTTTATCATTAGGATCTTTTAAAACTGTATATCTGCCACTTTTTTCGCT
>JAGBBI010000233.1 GCA_017938565.1 Clostridia bacterium | reverse complement strand
ACCGCTGAAATCCGGTAAACAAATGTCCAGTTTTCTTCTTTGATTGAAGGATAAATAATTGCAGCATTGTCCAGTTTAAACCACTCTGCGTGTAAACTTTTTTGAATTTTTGCCTTAAAATGTTCTTGCCTTTGAAGTTTGGCTTTTTCTTTTTTTAACTTCTTTTCTAACGCCCTATCTTCTTTTACTTTCGCTTTTCTTAATTTTTTATTTTCTTGCTTCTCAAGTTTAGCCATTGATTTTTGCTCTTTCAATGACTTTTTATATAAATCTTTTTCAATTTTTTCTTTACTAGTTTTATTTTTTGCCATATTGAACCCATTTCTATAAAAGTATTAACATCTTCCGATTTTATTATATCATAAACAAAAGCATTGAATAAACTAAATTAACGCTTTTTTCTTGTATATTTACAAAAATTAAAAGAAAGACTATCGTCTAAAGACGTTTTTTATTCTTGTTTTATTTTGAAATTTAAGTTGAAGATTTTATTTCTGTGTGATATAATTTTTGTATAAAAATGCAAACTAAAATGAGGCTACTTAACATTATTAATAATATAAGTTTTTCAAAGTTATAGTTGTTGCATTGAAATTTTATAAACTCATTGAAAACAAACTCTTAGTATTTTCTCTAATTATTTAATTTTGCTTTTGGCTGTCTCTTGTGAGAAAAACTTCAACATACAGAAAAGATAAAGAATAAAATAGGAGAATAATCAAATGTACAGACATTTTTTTAAAAGATTTTTTGATATATTACTTTCAGGACTGGCACTAATAATTCTTTCCCCATTGCTACTAATAATAGCACTCTTAGTGCGAATAAAACATGGTAGTCCTGTGTTATTTACACAATATAGGCCGGGCAAAGATGGTAAAATTTTCAAATTTATAAAATTCCGTTCAATGTCAAACAAAACAGACAAAGATGGTTATTTATTGCCAGATAAAGACCGTTTGACAAAGTTTGGAAAATTTTTGAGAAAAACAAGCATAGACGAATTGCCTCAACTTTGGTGCATATTTATTGGAAAGATGAGCATTGTTGGTCCAAGACCAAGAATGGTAGAAGAATGTGTGTTTTTAACAGACGAACAACAAGACAGATTCAAGGTCAGACCTGGAATCACTGGACTTGCACAGGTTAACGGAAGAAATGATATAACATTTGACAAGGTTGTAGATTTCGATAAAAAGTATGTAGAAAAAATCACCTTGTGGGGCGATATCAAAATTTTATTTTTAACTGTTATAAAAGTGTTTAAGCGTGAAGGAGTAAATAAACAAGGGACTGTTTCTAATGAATTTTATGGCGACTATCTACTAAGGGAAAAACAAATTGAACAAGAATATTACAATAAAAAAATACAACAAGCACGTGAAATGATTTTGGAGGCAAAAGCTCAAAAGAAAAGTCGCACAAAAGATGTCCTTTATTTAAACGGATCTGTAAATGCAAAAGATTTTGAACAACAAGAAACAACAGAAGAAGTTTTGGTCAAAGAAAACAAAAATTAATAACAAATAGACTTAGTTTATCGCTTTAAATTAATTTAATATAAATAAGAGTTGAGATACTGTATCCCAGCTCTTATTTATTTCACTACTTTTTTTCTTTATATTAAAAATGCATTACTTCGCAAGTATTCTTCAACATCACCATTCCCCTGTAAACACATAAAATAAAACAAACATCCTAAAATAAATTCCCATAGAATGTTTGTTTTTTAATTTTTAATTATTTAATGGCGATAAAACCAAATTGCCGAGCTGTCTTGTTTCGTCTAGGTCTATTATTCGCTGATTTGATGAGCCTCTGAAATTAAGTCTTAGGTTTTTAAGTTCTTCGACAAATCTTCCATCCACCAAAATGTCAATATAACTTAACATTTCATCTGTAACTTCACATCGTGCTCGACTTTCGCCTTTAAGTTCTTTGTCATATATAAAGCCTGTATAGCACCAAATTGGTTTGTTGGGAAATTCTTCTTTCACTCGTTTTAAAAATCCGACCAATCCTCTTTGATTCTCAACTTCAAAAGGCTCTCCACCAAGAAGCGTAAGTCCGTGAACGTAATCCGGACGTAGCGCCTCAATCAATTCGTCTTCGACTTCTTTTGTAAATGGTTTGCCATAATCAAAACTCCAAGCACATTGATTAAAACAATTCTTGCAATAATGACGACAACCCGACACAAACAACGAAACACGAACGCCTACACCATTGGCAATATCTCTTTTTTTAATCTCTGCGTAGTTCATTTTTCCCTCGACTTTTATAAGTGTAAAACCCTTTCTTTAATTTCCTGTGTTCTTCCTTGATTCCAAAAGTTCGAACCGATATATCCACAAGTTCTTCGTGCAACATTCAACTTACTTTCATCACGATTTTTACAATTTGGACATTCCCAAATCAATTTTCCATTCTCTTCAACTATTTGAATTTCGCCATCAAATCCACACTTTTGACAAAAATCGCTTTTAGTGTTAAGTTCTGCATACATAATGTTATAATATATGAATTTAATTACGTCAAGTACCGCTGTGATATTATTTTGCATATTTGGAACTTCTACATAAGAGATTGCTCCACCAGGGCTTAACGCCTGGAACTCGCTTTCAAGAGCAAGTTTTGCGAATGCATCAATAGGCTCGGTAACATGAACATGATAACTATTAGTAATATAATTCTTATCAGTTACACCCTTAATTTTGCCAAAACGTTTTTGTAAACACTTTGAGAATTTATATGTAGTACTTTCAAGAGGCGTTCCATATAATGAGTAGTCAATATTTTCTGCCTCTTTCCATTTCTTAGTATATTCATTTAACTTCTTTAAAATCTCTATTCCAAGTTCCTTGCCTTCTTTCTCTATCAATTTCTTCCCACTTAGATAGTAAACTGTTTCCCAAAGGCCTGCATAGCCTAATGAAATTGTTGAATAGCCTCCGTGTAAAAGCTTATCAATTGTCTCACCTGATTTAAGCCTTGCGAGTGCCCCGTGTTGCCAAAGAATTGGAGCAACATCAGAAACAGTTCCGGTAAGTCTTTCATGCCTACACTGTAAACCCTTATGACAAAGTTCAAGTCTTTCATCAAAAATTTGCCAGAATTTTTCCATATCTCCGCCAGACGACAATGCAACATCTACTAAGTTGATTGTAACAACCCCTTGATTGAATCTTCCATAATACTTTGGTTTCCCATTTTCGTCAACATATGGTGTTAAGAATGACCTGCAACCCATACAAGTATAACAATTCCCATTGCCATTTTTATCAACTTTCAATTCAAGCATCTTCTTTTCTGAGATATAGTCTGGCACCATTCTTTTTGCCGTACACTTAGCAGCAAGTTCAGTTAAATACCAATATGGACTATCTTCATGGATGTTCTGCTCTTCCAAAACATAGATAAGTTTTGGGAACGCTGGAGTGATATATACGCCTTTTTCATTTTTTACGCCTTCTATTCTTTGCTTTAGTGTTTCTTCTATCATCATTGCAAGGTCTTTCTTCTCTCTATCGTTCTTTGCTTCTCCAAGATACATAAATACAGTAATAAATGGTGCTTGCCCATTTGTAGTCATTAATGTAACCACTTGGTATTGAATGGTTTGAATACCCTTATTGATTTCTTTTTTAACTTTATCCTCAACAATTATATCAATTTGATCATCAGTTGCGGTTATGCCCAATTTTTTAAACATTTCAATTGTTTCTTTTTTAAACTTTTTTCTTGAAATATCAACAAATGGTGCCAAATGAGTCAAGCTTATAGATTGACCGCCATATTGACTGCTTGCAACCTGAGCAATAATTTGCGTAGCGATATTACACGCCGTTGAAAATGAGTGCGGTTTTTCAATCATCGTACCACTTATAACTGTACCATTTTGAAGCATATCTTCAAGGTTTACCAAGTCACAATTATGCATACGCTGTGCAAAGTAATCGGTATCGTGAAAATGCAAAATGCCCTCATCATGCGCCTGCATTACATCTTCTGGGACTAAAAATCTTTTGCAAAGATCTTTACTTACTTCGCCCGCCATATAATCACGTTGTACACTGTTTACTGTTGGGTTTTTATTCGAGTTCTCTTGCTTAACTTCTTCGTTGTTACATTCAATCAAAGACAAAATTTGTTGGTCGGTTGTATTTGATTTTCTTACCAACGCCCTAGTATAACGATAAGTGATATAATTACGAGCAACTTTATAAAAATCAGCTTTCATAAGATTGTTTTCAACTATATCTTGAATTTCTTCAACATGAGTTGCACGGTCAATTGACTTAATCTCTTTTACAACCTCATCGACTATTTCATCAATCCTGTCAAGTGGCACTCTGTCTGATTCATTTTCGACAGATGCGTTTGCCTTTGTGATTGCAACCTTAATTTTACCCTCATCAAACTCAACTTCTTGACCACTTCTTTTAATTACTTTCATAAACTTTTCTCCTTAGTATTTAATTAAATTTTAGTGCAAAAGATGAAATAAATTTTGTCTTTGCGTTTTTACTTACAAATAGAGTCTAACACAACATCTTGTGGTTGTAAACACTTTTTAACACAATATATTGATTTTTGGGCACTATGCACATAAATAATAATTTTTTAAATTTTGTCATTTTTTAGTTGCAATTTTAAAAATTTATACAAAAAAAAGACTACGAATAAAACTTTCGTAGTCTTTGTTATAATAAAATAATTATCTCTTACTGAATTGTGGAGCTTTTCTTGCCTTTTTAAGACCATATTTCTTACGTTCTTTCATTCTTGGGTCTCTTGTTAAGAATCCTGCTTTCTTGATTTCTGGCTTTAACTTTTCATCATAGTTAACCATAGCTCTTGAAAGACCGTGGCGAATTGCACCAGCTTGACCAGTATATCCACCACCGTATACATTAGCATAAACGTCAAACTTTCCTTCGGTTTCTGTTAATGTTAATGGTTGACGAACAATAATCTTTAATGTGTCAAGGTCAAAATATTCGTCCAATGATTTTCCATTGATAACGATTTTACCACTGCCATCTGGAATCAATCTAACTCTTGCAATAGATTTTTTTCTTCTTCCAGTTCCCCAAATTTGATTTTTCTTGCTATTTGCTGTTTTCTTTGCCATTTATCCCATCTCTCCTTACTTAACGATTTGCTTAACTTCTGGAAGTTGTGCTTGATGTTCGTGCTTGTCATCACGATAAACTTTTAATTTCTTTATCATCTTTCTTCCAAGACTGTTCTTTGGAAGCATACCCTTAACTGCTTCACGAACTGCGAAATCACTTTTATCCTTCATTAATTTGTCATAACCGATTTCTTTAAGTCCGCCAACATATCCAGTATGATAACGATAGAACTTTTGTTCCATCTTCTTTCCTGTTAATACAACCTTATCGGTATTAATAACAATAACATAATCACCGCAATCTACGTTTGGAGTGAATTCAGGCTTGTTTTTTCCACGAAGAATTGAAGCAACTTGGCTTGCAAGACGACCAAGAGCAACTCCTTCAGCATCAACTATGTACCACTTTCTTTGTACTTCTTGTGGCTTTTGCATTGTAGTTTTCATAATAATTACTTCCTTTATCTACTTTTAAAACAAAACAAAAAAGCGAATTACCGCTTAAAAATCGTAAACGATTTTATTAACTTTGCTGTCATATTTTAATATATTTAACCCTAGATGTCAAGGGTTTTCCAAAAAAAGTCCTAAATTTTTATGAAAAATGTTTATATTTTCATATCAAACACTTTTTTTGTTCTTAAAAAAACAAAAAGCATGTTCATTATAACATATATTTTGCAAATTTCAACACGAACTTAATTTTATTTATTATAATACTTTTCATTAATATACAACCGACTTCATATAGAGTCCGTGCGCCTCAACGGTTTTCCCTGCGAGACTTCTATTTTTAGCATCAATTATTCTTTTCATATCTTCCGGAGGCTTCCTTTTGCTTCCTATATCAATTAATGTGCCCATTATAATTCTTACCATATTGTATAGAAAACCATTGCCACTTATTTCAAATTCATAAAGCCCATCGCCAAGTTCCTTTATTGTTGCATTATAAATTGTTCTTACAAAGTCATCTTTACCTGATTTTCTCGCAACAAAACTTGTAAAATCGTGTTCACCAACCAAATATTTGCAAGCAGATTTCATTTCATTTACATCAACATTATCATTCACACGAAGTGCCCTATTCCGCATTGTTGCGCGTTCATACCTTGACAAATAAAACCTATAACCATATGTTTTAACCTTAACTGAAAATCTTGAATCAAAAGATTCGTCAGTTTCATAAATTCTTTGAATTGAAATATCCTCTGGCAAATTGCTGTTTAGTTTATCTTGAAGCCATCCAAGTTTAAATTCTTTTTCGGTATCAAAATGAGCAACTTGCCCCAACGAATGAACTCCGGAATCTGTCCTTCCACTTGCATAAATTTTTGTGTTCTCGGCAAGAATTAATGTCAACAACTTTTCCATTTCACCTTGCACAGTTCTTTTTTCTGGTTGGACTTGATAACCACTAAATTTTGTTCCAATATATTCAAAAACTAATACTATACGACGCATAATAAACTTACAATCCTTATAATTCCATATGTTATGTCTGACAATATTGATTGATTAATTTAGTTTTTAGTTTATTTTTAATTTCCCTCTCTATTGTTTTGACATCATTTTTTTATTAGATTATAATATATTATAATAAAAATTTCAATAATTTATAGAGGTGTTTTTATGAAAAAGCATATTACAGTTGATGGAAATACAGCGTGTGCAAATATTGCCTATGCACTTTCAGATATGGCAATAATTTACCCCATCACCCCATCATCCCCTATGGCTGAAAGTATTGATGAATGGCAAAATTCAGGAAAGTTAAACTGCTTCGGCAATAAAGTTTCGGTAACTGAAATGCAATCGGAAGCTGGTGCTGCAGGAGCTCTTCACGGAGCCCTTACAAGCGGAGCTCTCGCAACAACTTTTACTTCAAGCCAAGGACTTTTATTAATGATACCCAATATGTATAAAATTGCTGGTGAATTGTTGCCTTGTGTAATTAATGTTGCGGCACGAACAGTAGCAACTCACGCACTTTCAATATTTGGAGACCACAGCGATGTTATGGCTTGCCGTGCGACAGGTTTTGCGATGCTTGCTTCGTCTTCCGTTCAAGAAGCCCAAGATATGGCTCTTGCGAGTTATTTAACAACTATTAAAGCAAGGGTTCCCTTCCTTCACTTTTTTGATGGTTTTAGAACATCTCATGAGATAAATAAAATCGAAGAGATTGACTATGAAACAATTAAGTCAATGATAGATTTTGATGCTGTTCGCAAATTCAAAGAAACAGCCATATCGTCAGATAATCCTACCCAACGAGGGACTGCTCAAAATGGAGATGTTTTTTTCCAAAACAGAGAAGCAGCAAACTCGTTTTATAATGCTCTTCCGGAACTTTTAGAAGAAACTTTTGCTCTAATCTATGAAAAAACCGGACGAAAATATAAACTCTTTGACTACTATGGAGTAAAAGACGCAACCGATATAATAATTTCTATGGGTAGCGGAAGCGAAACAATCGCAGAAACTGTTGAATATCTTGCAAAACTTGGTAAAAAGGTCGGTGTTATAAACGTCCACTTATATCGACCTTTCAGTGCAAAGCATTTGTTAAAAGCCATACCTAAAACAACTCAAAGAATTACCGTTCTTGACCGAACAAAAGAATCCGGAGCAATGGGCGAACCCCTTTACACAGATGTGTGCTCTGCCCTATTTGAGAACAAAATCAATAACATCTCCGTAATTGGTGGCAGATATGGACTTTCAAGTAAAAACTTTGATCCAGACTGCGTTCTTGCCGTATTTGACAATATGGCCAATCCTAAACCTAAAAACCATTTTACAGTCGGCATCGTTGACGACATTACAAATACAAGCCTTGAGATTAAAAAACATATAAACACCCTTCCTAATGGAACCATTGAATGTAAATTTTATGGATTGGGGAGCGACGGAACAGTATCGGCAAACAAAAACAGCATAAAAATTATTGGGGAAAACACCTCACTTTACTCACAAGCATATTTTGCGTATGACAGCAAAAAGTCTGGAAGCATCACAACTTCTCACTTAAGATTTGGCAAAAAGCCAATTCGCTCAACATATCTTTGCGACAATGCCGACTTTATCGCTTGCCACAACCCTACTTTTGTTAAAAAATTCGACTGTCTTGCCGACATAAAACCAAACGGTATTTTCTTACTAAACTGCCCTTGGTCTTCTGAAGAACTTGAAAAAGAGCTTCCTGCATCTATGAAACAAACTATCGCCAAGAAAAAACTTCAAATGTATTGCATTAATGCAAACGCCATCGCAAAAGAAGTTGGTCTTAACAATCGAATAAATACTGTTATGCAAGCCTGCTTTTTCAAACTTACTGGCATAATGCCTTGGGAATTTGTAAGTAGAAAGATGAAAGACGCTGTTGTTAAAACTTATTCTAAAAAGGGCGACGCCGTAGTTAATATGAACATAAAAGCCATTGATGGTGCCGATGGGAAATTATGGAAAGTAAACATTCCAAAATCTTGGACGAATGCTTCTTCCGGTGAAAACGTTAAGAATAAAAACGAAATTCCTTATTTTACTTCAGTAATAGAGCCAATAATTACTCAAAATGGAGATAGTCTTCCAGTTTCTGCATTTACGCCAAACGGAGAAGTTCCAACAGGAACTACTGCACTTGAAAAAAGAAACATGGCAACTTCTATCCCTGTCTGGGTTCCAGAGAACTGTATTCAATGTAACCAATGTGCTTTGGTATGTCCACACGGATGCATAAGACCATATCTTACCGAAAGTGGTTCTGAAGAATCAATAAAGCTCGGTGCAAAACCAGCACTTGGAATTAAAGGCAAAAATTTTACAATTCAATGTAGCCCTATGGATTGTACCTCGTGCGAAAACTGTGTCAATGTCTGCCCTGCCAAATCTAAGGCTCTTAAAATGGTAGATAAAGAAGATTTTTTAGAAACAGAAGTTAAAAAATACGAACTTGTTAAAGATATTGAAAATGAACAAAGCATATTTGCAACCACAACATTAAAGGGTAGCCAATTTAAAAAACCTCTTTTTGAGTTCTCTGGCGCTTGTGCTGGATGTGGTGAAACCGCATACATTAAGCTTTTAACACAACTTTGTGGCGAACATTTGGTAATTGCCAATGCCACAGGCTGTTCATCAATTTATGGAGGAAGTAATCCAACCTGCCCATATACCAAGAATAAAAATGGACATGGACCAGCTTGGAGCAACAGTTTATTTGAAGATAACGCCGAATTTGGGCTTGGAATGTATCTTGCGCATAAGAAAAATACTCAATGTTTAGAAAATTTAATTGCAAATTCACTAAAAACAATCAAACTTGGAACAAGTTTTAAATCTATTTTAACAGAATGGCTTAATGGTAATCGAACAGATGATGTCCGCAATCAAATTTTGAACTTTGCAAAGAAAGAAAAAAACAGCCCTGAATCTATTAGTTTTGCACAAGAAATACTTGCAATGAATAGTTGCCTAACTAAAAAATCCTATTGGATTATTGGTGGCGACGGCTGGGCTTATGATATTGGCTTCGGCGGGCTTGACCATGTCCTTTCAAGCAACGAAAATATTAAAGTCTTAGTTTTAGACACCGAAGTTTATAGTAACACTGGCGGACAAGCAAGCAAGTCTACTCCGCTTGGAAGCGTCGCAAAATTTGCAAGTGGTGGAAAACAAACACATAAAAAAGACCTTGGTGCCATTGCAATGAACTATCCAAACACTTATGTCGCAAGTGTTTCAATGGGTGCAAACCCTGCTCAATTAATTAATGCCTTTACCGAAGCCGAAAATCACAATGGTCCTGCAATAATAATTGCCTATGCTCCTTGCATTAATCACGGAATGAATATGAGCAAGACCCAAGAAACGATGAAAAATGCAGTACTTTCTGGCTATTGGCCTCTTTACAGGTTTAATCCAAATAAAGAGCAAAAATTAACTATTGACCCACCATTCAAAACTCAAGATTACAGATCATTTACCGATTTACAAGCAAGATATTTCAATTTAATTAAAAAAGACTCAGCGAAAGCCGACGCATTGTTAAAAAATGCCGAAGAATATCGTGCAAAAAGAATAGAAGACCTAAAAAAGAAATAAACTATAAAGTTAAAGAGGTGTTATGTTAGACATAACACCTCTTATTATATTATAAAATTATTGCGCATTGTTTCCTTCCGTCTCAGTTTCACTCTCAGACTTTCCATAATATGCACAATATACTTTGCTGTGTAACAATAAAAACTCATCTTCAAGAGTACCAGATTTATTGTCTAATAAATCATCTACCAAACTACATGTTGTACGGTCTTTAGGATATGCAAATCTGCGATTTGGATTTTCTGCATCATATTCTGATTCAAATACATCTTGAAGTCTTTCTTTTACTATTTCCCAAGAACGCTTCAATGACTTAACTGTGTCGTTATCAATAGCCAATTTAATACCATGACCGTCCTTACGTTGAGAATCTACCGCAGTTGCAGCAATAAGACCCCCTACACCGGCCCGCATTCTTGCACGATCAATTAAATTATTTATATCATGACCTTCTGCCATACGGTAAAATAGCGATAGAACATATTCTGCTTGTTTTGCATTTGGCTGAATGCTATCATCTTCTTGGAGACGCTTTGCTATTTTTTCTAACTCTTCAGCACTTCCCTCGGCTCTTTGAGTCGCACTGTCTAATTCTTCTTGTTCATAAATGGAATAGCTCATAACTCCATTAAACCCTTCTCTAAGTTTTTCATTCTTATCTCGTAGTGCTTGTCTACGCAAACGAGCCTCTTCCATTCGTTTTTGCTTTGCTTCTCTTGCGGCCTCAGCATTAACAATCTTCATATTTAATCTCCTTATATGTAATTAATGTAATCATATTATATATCTTAGCATACTAAGAAGTCAAGTTAATTTTAAAATTTATTAGTATACTAAGAGTATGAATTATTTCGCTTATAATTTAAAAGCTCTCCGAAAAGAGAAAAATTTAAGTCAACCAGAACTAGCAAAAGCATTAAATGTTAGTAATGGTATGATTTCTTTTTGGGAAAATGCGAAATATGAACCGACCGCATCAAGCATAATCATCATTGCCAAGTTTTTTAACGTCAGCATTGACGACTTATTACTTTCACCTATAATATAAAAATAAAAAATTGAAGGTTTTTATGCATTTATTTTTCAACAATTATATAACCTTCAATTTTTCATTTTGTTTTGTTTTAAAAAATTTAATTGTTTTACTTTCTATAACGCTTCTTTGCTTCTCTCATTTGGAATTTATGAGTACTTGCACACATCTCATCAAGTGTTCTTGTGGCCTTCCAGCCAAGCTCGTTGTAAGCTTTTTCCGGTGAAGCATAACATTCATCAATATCGCCTGCTCGACGTGGTGCAAATTTGTATTTAACCTTTCCACCACAGCATTTATTGTATGCGTTTACCATATCTAACACGCTATAGCCTGTTCCAGTTCCAAGATTATAAATAACCAAACCACAATTAGTCTCCAATTTTTTCAATGATGCTAAATGACCATCTGCAAGGTCAACTACATGAATATAATCACGAACCCCTGTCCCATCTTTTGTGTTGTAATCATTTCCAAAGATAGACAATTCATCTAATTGCCCTACCGAAACCCTTGAGATATAAGGCATTAGGTTGTTTGGCGTTCCTTTAGGATTTTCGCCCAACAGTCCACTTTCGTGAGCTCCAACTGGGTTAAAATATCTTAGAATTGCAACGTTTAGAGATTTATCAGCCACACAAACATCCTTCAATATCTCTTCAATAAACAATTTAGTTCTGCCATAAGGATTGGTTGCACTTGTTGGAAAATCTTCGTAAATTGGCATAGATTCAGCCTTCCCATATACAGTTGCAGAAGAACTAAACACAAGGTTTTTAACCCCAAATTCACGCATTGTTTTAAGTAAATTTATAGTGCTTTCCAAATTATTTTCATAATATTCAATTGGTTTTTGTACGCTTTCGCCAACTGCCTTTAAACCTGCGAAATGAATTACTGCGTCGATTTTATTCTCTGCGAAAACTTTTCTTAAATTTCTTTCGCTTTTCATATCATATTTATAAAATTTAACAGATTTACCTGTTATCCTTTCAATTTTGTTTTTCACTCGTCTTTCGCTGTTTGACAAATTGTCTATAATAACAACCTCATATCCCGCATTCAACAACTGCACAGCCGTATGTGAGCCAATATACCCTAGTCCACCAGTTAATAATATGTTTTTCATAACATTTTCCCCCTTTATTGGTATTTACTTAACATTAAATGTTTATTTTATTATCTGCCTTTTTATTTTTAGCACTAGTATTATTTACTTCTTTTATACTAGCTTCATTTGAAGTTAATACTTCTTTCGTTGCCTCAGCTGCGTCATCAACTTCTGAAGTATCTAAACTTTCATCTTTTTT
>JAGBBI010000232.1 GCA_017938565.1 Clostridia bacterium | reverse complement strand
TATCCTTGTATCAACTGCAGTCGCTTCGGTAAATTTTTGCCAAGCCTGTGAATATGTAACTCTGTATTGGAAATATGTCTCTTTCGCTTCTTTTTCATAGGTTGATTTAAACGTTGCATTATCTCTGAAAATCGCATCATTGGACATTGTTGTCGCAAATCCGGCAAAAACTCTTTCTGCGGAATCAACAGCATTCTTTAAATCATTAAAAGCATCAGATGCTTCGCTGCTGCTTATTCCACCCAATGTCAATCCACTTAACACAGGTTTTTCCGAATTGAATTTTATTTGTATTGCATTCGTTGCGGTTATTACCGCCCTTTGTGCTGTTTCAGCATTGTCTAAGATATGTGGAACATCAAATTTTGCGTACTCCGATTGAGCAGTATTCCCCTTTTGCATTTCAGCATTATACGCCGACAAATCAACCGATCCACTACTTCTTAAAGTTGCATAACTTGCAAGTGCCGCCCTTACATTTGCAAGCTCGGCCTCAGCCGATGTCTTTTTCGCAACAGCCTCTGCATAACCCATTCTTGAATTACTTGGTGTGCAAGCATTAAGTTCACTCACCATTGCACTTTCAATTGCACGTAGCCTGTTTCCAATTTCGTCAATATCTTGATTTATTTTTGTGTTGTAATCTGAATCAACGCTTTCAAAACCACGGAAATTTGTATTGAAATTATCCAATTCATTTTGAGCATTTGATTGTTCTTGTTTTGCACGCTCAATTTTTCTTTTGTTCCTGCGGTATAACTGTTTTGCTTTCCTTGCCTCCTTAATTCTGTCCCCGAAAACAGATTTACTCCACTTATGAGCCAAAAATCCACCGCCACCAAGTGAACCAAATAATACAGTATTCGCTGCGACTGCTTCAACCGCCAATGCTCCGCCTGCCATTAGTGCTACCCCTGGGAGAAACACCGTACCAACCAAAAGCAATGCGGCCGCAAATACAGTGCCATAAATTCCCGCTCTTCCAGCGTTACACTTTGCAAGTTCCTTATTTGCGTCCTTTTTGTCTTGCTCAATATCTTCAAGCGATACACCACCAACACCACGAGCAGGATCGGTCAACGCCTTATCTGCATCATCTTTTTTGTCAATGGCTTGTTGCTTTTTGTTTTGTGCGAACGTCTTAAATTGATTAAGGAATTCTTGTTCCTCATTCAATTTTGGGATAACACCGCCACACAATCCACGAATCTTTGTTATAAAATTTTGTACTACAAGCCTTCCATAAAGTGTTGAGTCCGGACGTGTAAGATTGTTCTCGATGTCTGTCATACTTGCAGTCGGATGTTCGGTTATGTACTTATTGTACGCATGCAAAAAATTATAAACATCTTTAAATTCACTTAGCTTAGCTATTTTTCCATCAAAATCACATGTTAATGCCATTTTATTTCTCCTTATTTACCTAAATTTAGTTTTAGTAAACTGTTTTTATGCCCAAAACCCGTCTTCGTCTTCTGCGAACTTTCGTGCATCATCACTTCCCGGTGCAGATGACGACCTTGCCGACCTGTTAAAGTCCAACGCCAAAGGCGAACTTGGGTTGAAAATTCCATCATCGCCGTTAAAAAATCTTGCATAAGCCTCAAGCTCACTTTCGTAATTTGCGTCCGTTATTTGACCAGTAGCAAATGCTTTTTCAAGCCTTGTTATCCCATATTTAAGCCACTTGCGTCCGCTTGTTGTTGCCCAAACCGATTTACCGGCATCTTCCTCACAACGTTTTTGGCCATCAACCATCGCCTTAACCAAGTTATTTATCTCTTCCCTTGCTTTAAGATTCCCAGGATGTCTTTTAAACTCGTCATCAGTCTTTGCAAATTCCTCGGCTGTTTTTTCAGCTGTTCTTTCAAGCGATGTTCTTACACCTTTCTGTTTACCCAGTTCTTTATTGGCTTCTTGGAATGCTTTATCGGCCTTATCGCTTTCTTCTTGATAATAATTTCCCAAAATTCGATTCTTACCTTTATCTTTGTCTTTACTGTTCCACCATTCTTTAATTTTGGGAGCATAAAGCCAAACGCCGACGCCAAGCCCCATAAGTGTAGCCCCACTTAATCCACCAAGCAACAATGCAACTGCATTAATAAGTGGTGAAAATATTGCAAGTGAACCGCTTGCCAAAACAGCACCAAGTACACAAAGCAACAAAATTTTAAAACCCAAATTTATTCGGCTTTTACCTTTTGCTTTTTTTGCAACCTGTGTTGCTTTTTGCAAGTCTGCCTCGGCTTTTTCAACCGCACCTTCACTTAAGTTTTTTTGAAGTTCAGCTTCAGCATCTTCACTTTCTTTCTTTACGCTTTCAAGATAGTCTTCTTTTGCTTTAACCAAAGCGTTGCGATTTAATAATCCGCCCGCCTTGTCTTTAATGAAGTCAACAAGTTTTTTACAAGAATCAATATCCCCACCAAAAAACTTGTTCGCCACATACAAGACCTTCTCATCTTCAGATTTTGCGGAGGCAAAACCTGCGTCGATTGCAACATATTTATTTTGAAAGTCAATCGCCTTTGTATACATCTCTTCCTGAGACATTTTATTTCCCCCTTAAAAATCTACCTCAGCAAAGTTTTCTAGTTGCCAATATTATATCACATAAAGTCAACTAAATCAATACTATTATAAAAATAATTAATATAAATGTCAACTTTGAATGGGGTAATTTGAAATATTTGTGTAATAAAATTTTGCAATCTTATTCTATGCTAAAACACAAAAAGATAGGCAAAAAATTACTGCCTATCCTCTTTTGTTTAATCGGAGTTGGCAAGTTCAATAACTTCATCAATCGTCTTCGCCTCTTCAATAACTTCTTCCATTATTGTTTGAGCAAGTTTAAACCTTTCATTAATTTTCATTTCCTTTGGTAAACTTGGGTCATTCAGGATACGATTATCGAACATTGCCACTATCATTTTTTTCTTTAAATACTTAGTATATTCTCTTCCATCGTCAATTACAATCAACGAGTGTTTAATTGAATCTAAACCTATTTCATAAGTCAAAGGTGGAAGAATTTTACCATCCTTTTGTTTTTTCACCCTTTGGATTTTTCCATCGACATCAATGTCTTGGAAAGCAAAAATCTCTTTTCCATTAATATAATTCGTAAGCGTCATTCCTTTCTTTAATGCCAACTTATAAAGACGACTATACAACACCGAATTTGAAAGATGGATATTCATAATTTTGTTAACCACTTTCATATCAACCGGAAACTGTGCCGACTCATCTTCAAAATATTTATCTAAAGCAACTTCATACATCTGCCTCAACTCTTCAACTGTGGACTCCTCATTAATGCTTTCACCAACCACCATACTACGAGAATCGTCTACGTAACCATAAAAACTTAGCAATTCACTTACACTTATTGAACCCTCTGGGAATGTACTGGCAAGATTATTCAACCTTTTGTAAAGCACCTCATCATTCTTTTTAATATTCGCCAACAAATTTGCACTACCGAAGCGTTCGATAAATTCTTCCAGGTCTCTCTCTATAATAGTAAACTTTTCTAAATGAACCCTTCCCCTTTTTATATGAAAATTACTTTCAACTGGAAACATCAACGCAACAAATTCAAGACTTGTTAAGCCACATTCAAGCGATGATAATGTTGCACTCCACTCTGGATTTTCTTTTGCCTTTCCCACTTCTCCATTATTATCTGAACAAGCACTTGCCATTTCGTAAAGCTTGT